>JACVJG010000126.1 GCA_015711875.1 Candidatus Solincola jinzensis
GGTGCGCGAGAGGTTCTCCTCCAGCACGGGATAAGCATTGCGCCGCACCGGCTCCGATTCGCCCGTGAGGGCGGAGTTGTTGGTACGCAGCTCGGCGCTGCTGATCAAGCGCGCGTCGGCCGAGATATGGTCCCCCTCGCGCAGGATCATGAGGTCGCCCGGGACCAGGTTCGCCGCCTCTATCTGCTGTTCCGTGCCGTCGCGGATCACCGTGGCCATGGGGGGCAGCATCTTCTTCAGCGCCTCAGTGGCCTTCTCGGCCTTGTATTCCTGGATGAAGGTGAAGATGGCATTGATGAAGATCACGGCGATGATGGCGTATCCCAGCGCCGCCTGATCGGCGATAAAGGAGAGCACGCCGCCTATCCACAGCAGGATGGCGAAGAAGTGGGTGAAGTGTGAGATGAGCTTTTTCCAGAGGGGCACTCCCCGCACCTTGCGGATCTCGTTGGGGCCGTATTGCTCCAGGCGCCTCGCCGCCTCCTCGCTCGTCAGCCCCTGTGGGGAGGTGTCCAGCGCCTTGTAGACCTCCTCCGCGTTGAGCCGGTATATGTTCTCCACTTCCCGCATGGGCCCTCCGGATGCAAACGGAGCGTTGGTAAAAACCGCCCGGGATGGTCAACCTATCCCCACGGCATTAACCACGAGATTATTCCCACCTCCCGCGAGCGTCAAGATGCCGCTTTCGGTTCTGAAAGCGGCAAGTCCGGTTGCTGGCCATCGCCGGGGCGTCTGAGAACGCCACCGGGCTCGGCATTTCTCCCTATGTAGGCTCACCTCGGATCTCGAGGCAAGCGGGGAGATGGGGTGCTTGGGTAAAGGGCGGGCCGAAACCGATGCCGGCGCCAAACGCCTGTCCCGCGCGTGAGGCCTGGCGCGCAAGTAGCCGTGGCAACCACTTTCTCCCTCCGTTCCGCCGCTGCCTCAGAAGGCGGGCTGTGGGGCCAGGCCGGGATCATCAACGCGCGCGCGGCGGCGGAAACGCGCCAGGTCGGCGAAGGCCTCCAGCCGCGTGGCCACCCCGGCCATGCCGGTCAGCTCGTCGATGACCAGGGAAAGAACGGGTATTCCCAGATCCTGGGAGACCTTGGGAAGGATGCTCTTGGCGATGGTCTCCGGCATGCAGGTGAAGGGCATGAGTTGCACCACGCCGTCGAAACCCAGGCGGTGGAAGAGCATGGTGTCTCCCACGGAGAAGATCCCCTCGCCCCCCACCTTGTGGGACAGGTAGGGCGCGGCCAGGCGCTCGGAGTCATGTTCGTGGTGACCCAGCACCGGCCTCTCCCCGGAAGGCCGGAGCCAGTCGGTGAGGTAGATGTTGCGCTCCACGTATGCCCCCAGGTCCCCCAGCTGCTCCTCGACGTTGAGGTTGAAATAGGGCTCCAGGACGAGGTAGAACTCCCCTACGATCCCGATCCTTATCTCCTCCCGCTCCACCCGGGGCACGGAGCGCAGCAGGGCGAACGCCTCCTCCTCCACGCGCGCCAGGCCCTCGTAGGAGCCCGCCTCCCAGACCATGCGGTAGCAGCGTTTGAGGGCCTGGGTGGTGGCGCCCTGTGCCCGGTCCTGCCAGCGCTGGTGCAGGGCCTGCTGCTCCAGGCGGTCGATGAGATGCGCCTTATGCAGGGCGAACTTGATGGCGCGGTAGAGCGAGGACCATGGGCGGCCCTGCTTGAGCCGCTTCAGCCTCTTTACGGTGAGGGGGATGCGGGAGGGCTCGAACTCCAGGGGCACCATCTCGAACTCGTACCCCGCCTCGGCCAGGATGCGACGCTGCGTCTCGGCGTAGTAGCCGAAACGGCATGGCCCGCGCCCCGCCACCATGATCAGGGTGTCGGCCCCCGCCTCCAGGGCCTCGATGAAGTTCCCCAGGGTGGTCTTGAGGGGAAAGCACGCGAACTCGGGCCCGTAACGCGCTCCCAGCTCCAGGGTGCGCTGGGAATTGGGAGGGGGCAGCACGTAGTCCAGCCCCAGCTCCTCGAACACGCTACCCAGCACGAACTCCAGGCTCCCCATGTGGGGCCAGGCTATCCTCATACCGCCACCGCCTCCAGCTCCTCGGACTCGCGCCTCTTGCGCCTCCACAACATGTCCACGAAGGCCTCGATGCGGGTGAGAAAACCCCCCTCTCCGGTATGCTCGTCCATGACCAGGGTGAGCATGGGCACCCCTCCCATGAGGCGGTTTTCCTGCTCGCAGAGGACACGCACGATGGAGTCGGGGCCGCAGGGGAAGGAGATCATGAAGATGATGCCGTCCACCAAGCGGTAGCGCGAGCAGGCGAGGATGGCTCCCGCCACCTCCTGCTCGTAGCTCCAGTAGATATCCTTCGGCAGCCGCTTCAATTCCCGCTCCCGCAGCTTCTCCGGCACCATGTCGGCGGTCATCACGTCCACCCCCATGGACCCCAGCCGCTCCAGCAGGGACATGGTGGTGAAGGTGTCGTAGACGTTGTAATGGTGGCCGATGACCCCGATGCGCAGCTCCCGCCCCTCGCAGAGCAGGCGGTCCGCCTCCCCTTTGAGCGCGGCCCGGTGGTCCAGACCCAGGGTGAGGCGCTCGAGGTAGAGGCGGTGCTCACGCCAGGCGGTGACCCCGGCGGAGACGATGCGCCGGGGATCGGAGGTGAAGATGCGCCCCAGGGAATAGACGGCGCGGTAGTTGTGCCACAGCCCGGACTGGAAATCGATGGTAGGAGAGATCACCGGCAGCGAGTCCCCCACCGCCGCCCTCGCCATGTCCGGCAGCCCCAGCATCTTGGGGCAGGTATGGGTACGCCTCTTCACGCTCACCAGGCGGGGCACGAAAAGCGCGTCCACCTTGTCCCTCAAGGCCAGCACATGCCCGTAGAAGACCTTCACCGGGAGACAGCTCTCGTTCTCCGCCTTGCTCACCCCGGAATTGAGTATGGAGCGCGTGGTCTCGCCTGACTCCACCACCTCCGCCCCCAGGGCATGCAGGAAGGAGTTCCATAATCTGCCGTAGCGGTAATAGAGAAGCCCGCCAGGTATTCCGACCCTCATCGGTCTCAACCCGTCATCGCCATCCGCAGACCGCGCCGCCGGGACGCGTTCCCGGAGAGGCCGGCCGTTCAAGGAGCCGCCTTCGCCAGGATGAGTTCCACCGCGTCGCCCACGGTGAGGATCTCCTTGGCCTCCTCGTCGCTCACCTTGAATCCGTACCTCTTCTCCATCTCCAGCAGCAGTTCCACCAGGTCGAGGGAGTCCGCCTCCAGGTCCTCCTTGAAGCGTGACGACTCCTTGATATCCTCCTCGCGCAGCTCCAGCGCCTCCGCCAGCGCCGCGCGCACCACCTCGAAGACCTCCGCGCGATCCATGCTTTTTCCTCTTCCTTTTCCTCCGCTTCCCTCGCCGCGCAATAACGGCCTAAGCGGGTTTATACCCGACGCGCGCCGGATTCACAAGCTCTTTCCGACTGTCTTTCCCTTAAAGGACCGCGGCATCTCAGCCGGCAGACTAATACGCTCCGCGCCACGGGTCCCTCATAAGAGTCCCCTTCCCCGCGCGGGCCGGCGCGGTTCATGCCTGCCACGCAGCGAGAGCGCCGTTCTCCCCGAGGAACCCAGCCTGGATGCGGCGGCTCGCGCCTGTGAGGGCAGCTCTGCTAATCTCCCTTCGTGAATACAAGCGGTCCGGCCTGGCTTCCTCGGGTTCTCAAGATCATCTCCCGTAAATCCTTTGACCACGGAGCTAAGATATCCTTCCCCTGGCCTTTGAGCCCGCGCCAAACTCCGGTGACCCGGCCTCCGCAGCGCCGTTTCCCGCGCGCCTAGGCCTACGTCAGACCCGCCTTCAGGCCCCTATGGGCACCACGCGTCGGCGGTACACCATCTTGCCGATGGCGTAAGCGGCAACGCCCAGGAAGGGCAGGGCGGAACAGATGGCGCCACCGATTATCACGCCACGCCGCGAAGCGTGTACCCTGGACTCGTAGCCAGGGGCGAAGAGCTCTCGCGCGCCCATGCTCTCGCACAACTCCTCGAGCCGGCGGGCGAATTCCGGCCCCGGGTCGACGGGACGCAGGTGCTCCTTGACCATTCTTAGCGTGTCCCGGTAATGCAGCCGTTTTCCCGTGCCGCGCGCGCGCTTCCCGCCTTCACCGCTCATCGCCCCACCTCCTTCCCGGAAAGGCTGCGGTGCAGACTTATGAGGGAACGGTGGACGAGCACCTTCACCGCTCCCGCGCTCTTCCCCATGATCTCCCCTATCTCCTTGTGCTTGAGGCCCTCCGCATAGCGCAGGATCAACACCTGCTGGCGCTCCTCTGGCAACCTCCTCAACGCGGCCCTCAAGGCCTCGACCTCCTCCTCGCGTTCCAGCTTCTCCTCGGGGGAATGGGAGGGGTCATGCAGGGGCTCCGCTCCTTCCAGGTCGACCATGCGCCGGCGCTTTCCGTTGCGATGCCAGTTCGCGACCAGGTTGTGGGCTATGCGCAGCAGCCAGGCCGAAAAGGGTATGCCGCGGTCCTGGTAGCGCTCGAGGTGCACAAGGGCGTGAAGGAACACGCTCTCAGTGATATCCTCGGCGTCTTCCGCGTTTCCCACGCGGTAATATACATAGGTATAAACCCTTTTGAGGTATTTTTTGTAAAGGGCCTCGAAGGCCTCTCTTTCCTCCTTGGCCCTGCGCACCAGCTCGGAATCCTCGTGGCGGACCCTTCCCTCCGTCTCTCTTTTCTCCAACTTCCACCTCGCCACTGCGCCTCGCTCTTCACGCCGCTGATCCGGCCCTTTCCGCTAATTATAAACACGATGGCGGGGGCTTGGTTACCCCAGGGGCTTCTCGCGTCCGCGACAAGGGCTGGTCTCGCGGTCCCCTAGCCCGGGTTTTAGGGGACTCCCTGCCCGCGCGTGGCGCACGGGCCCCCACGGGGGCGGGCGCGGCGGCTTTGTCCCCAGCCTTGTCGACAGCAAAAAAGCGAACCCGTGATCGCCGTATCCTTAACCCACCGCTTGCGGTATGCTAGCATTCAGTAAAGAGCCTTCCCGGGCAGCAGGAAGGGAACACTACGCAGATGATCCCGCCCGGGTCGCGGGGAAACCTCAGGAGGTAATGATGGGAAACGTTCCCGGCGCTTATTGCCCTTTCCGCGTCTCCTCCATCGCGGGAGCGCTATCGCCCTGCAACGACGAGTGCGCACTCTACATCCCCACCTCCAAGATGCCCCCCCAGAAGAGCTGCGCCGTGTCCATACTGGGCGTTTACGCCCTGCAGAGGATCATCTTCAAGCAGCAGGACGAAAGGGCCGCGAGCCCCGAAGGCGGCGCGCAGGACCAGGAAAGGACGGAGCTCTGAGCATGATGGCGCGAAGAGGGGAGGCGGTCTGAATGGCGGATGAGACGGTAAGCAAGCCGGATGGGGTATTGCCCAACCACGTCGCCATCATCATGGACGGCAACGGTCGCTGGGCGGAGCGCCGCAACCTGCCCCGCATCGCCGGACATAAGGCGGGAGAGGAATCCATCACCGACATCGTGCGGGCGGCTTCGGAATGGGGGCTCGGCGCCCTGACGCTTTTCGCTTTCTCCACCGAGAACTGGAACCGCCCCCCCAACGAGGTCCAGTTTCTCATGAGCTTCAACCGCAACCTCCTCAACAAGCGCGTGGAGGAGTTCCACGCGCGCAACATACGCATACGCCACGCGGGGCGGCGCGACCGCATACCCGCCTCCACCCTCAAGGCCATCGACAACGCCGTCGAGCTCACGCGCGGCAACACCGGCCTGTCCCTGAACATCGCCTTCAATTACGGCGGCAGGGCGGAGATCGTGGACGCCGTGCGCCGCATATGCGAGGACGCGGCCCGCGGCGACCTCGACGCGGGGGAGCTGGACGAGGAGAGGTTCAGGTCCTACCTCTACAATCCAGATGTTCCGGACCCCGACCTGCTCATCCGCACCGCCGGGGAGATGCGCATCAGCAATTTTCTCATCTGGGAGCTCGCCTACACGGAGATCTACGTAACCGAGGTGTTGTGGCCGGACTTCCGGCGGCAACACCTCGCCGAAGCCATCAGGGAATACCAGTCCAGGGAACGCCGCTTCGGGAGCATCAAGGAGGAATAAAGCGCCGTTGGCCACCTTCAAGGATGAGGCCATCGTACTCAGGGCTTTCGACCTCGGCGAGGCCGACCGCGTTCTCTCCCTCATCACCCTGGAACACGGCCTGCGCCGCGCCGTGGCCAAGGGGGTCAAGCGCACCAAGAGCAGATTCGGAGGGCGCCTGGAGCCCTTCACGCAGGTGTTCGCGGTGCTGCACGAAGGCAGGAGCCTGGACACGGTGGTGCAGGCGGAGATGCTGCGTCCCCATGCCGCGTTGCGCGGCGACTACTTCAAGTTCCTGTACGGAGAGGCCATGCTGGAGCTCATCGAGAAGTCGCTGCAGGAACGCCAGGAGGTGCCACGGCTTTTCGATATCCTGCGCGTGACCCTGGACGTGCTCGATGGCGAGGTGCGCGATCCCCGCCTGCTCCTGGCGGCCTTCGCCCTCAAAGTATGCGCGCTCATCGGATATCGTCCCCACCTCCATTGCTGCCTGCACTGCGGGCGCGAGATCGGCGGCAGGGGAACCCTTCACCTCGACCTCGCGGGAGGAGGCACGGTCTGTCCGCGTTGCCGACCGCCCACCGGAGATACCCTTTCCCTCAGCCCGGAGGGACTGGCGCTCATGCGCGAGCTGTTGCGAGAGGAGATGGCCGCTGTGGCGCGCATGGAAAGCGGGCGGAGCGGTTCCTGGCAAGCCCTTTCAGCATCCCTCCGCCTCGCTGAAGGTTTCCTGGAGCGCCCCCTCAGATCCCGGCAGGTGATCATGCGCCAACGGGAGGAGAAAGCGAGGACCCTGTCCTGAAAAAGGGCGAGCGGGACGCCCCCTCCATGCGGTCAGGCGCCCGCAAACCCTCAAAGCCCGTGGCCGCGCCAAGGCTTTTTGCCCCCTGCCGGATGATTATAGACCCCTCACACACCCCTCACACCATGATGATCATTTCACCGCCCTCGCCATTTCCACCTAAGGTCTCGCGGCGGAAAACCTCGTCCCTCGCCGAAAGCCCCCGATATGTCAACGGCGAAACGCCAGGGCATCCATGTCCACCGGGCGGTAGCGGGGCGCATGGACCCGCCGCCGGGCATTCGGATCAAGGCGGAAAACCCCAGGTAGATTACTATTGACGCACTAATACTACAGTGGTAGTATAAGGGTGACCCCAAGGAGCTGGAGGTGAGGCCAGCGGGGGCGACCGGAGAGAGGAGCCGGAAGGCGAAAGCCGGAAGGGGAGGCTCGATGGGAGTTCTCGAGGAAGCGCCAAAGGTTACTTGGGGTCACTCCTTTCCGCAAGGGCTTTTCCACCTCATGC
>JACVJG010000127.1 GCA_015711875.1 Candidatus Solincola jinzensis
GGCCATGCCTCCACTGCCAATTTTTTCCTTGATGCGATAGCGCTGGTTGAAAACCTTTCCCAGCATCTTGCCCTCTTACCTCCGAGATGCCTGTCCTCGCGCCGGGGACCTCGCCCTTGGCAATGCCCGCATACGCCGGGGCGCGGCTACCCTGGCGCCTTCTTCAAGATTATTTTCCATGCGCGGAGTCGCTAATCCTTCAGCTACCTCGCGATCTCCGCCGCATGCGTCATCTTCTGGCACAAGCCCGTCTCGCCGCTATCTCTCCCCGCCCGCGGGTGGCGCGCCGCTGGCCGGCCCGAGCCCGCTTTGGCGCGTTTCGGAAGTGGCAGGCATCGCCGCTCCGGAACCCCGTGCGCTTCCCCGCCTGGGTATGGTCTCTTCCGGCAAATATTTGAGGCCGCTTCTCGCGCGGAAGTTCCTGGCCCACTCCTCTCAAACGCCGGAGCCTTTCCTGTTCACCACCAGGTTAACCGCGTCGCCACTGGAAAGCCTGGACCCGTAAGGGGGGTCCGTCTCCACCACGCGGTCATCGCTGTATCCCTCCACCTCGCGGTAAACCACCTCTCCCAGTCGGAAACCGCGGCTCTCCAGCACCAGGCGCGCGTCCTCCAGGGTCAGCCCGATGAGGTTGGGGACGGTCAAGGGCCCGAGGCTCTCCAGCACCCGTATCACCGTCTTCTTCTTCACCATGATCCCCCCCTTGGGGTCCTGGGATATCACGTAACCCGCCCTGACGCCGGCATCGTATTCCTTGTCCACCACCAGCAGCCCCAGGTCGCGTTCGGCTGCCAGCCTCTGGGCCTCCTCCACGCTAATGTTCACCAGGTTGGGCACCTCGACCTTGCTGCCGCCTATGGGGGCGGAAAGCAGCCACACGAAGAAGAATATCGCCGCCGCCGCCAGCATGGCGGCCCCCAGCCATGCCTGCCAGCGCTTGAGGCGGGGCAGGGCGATGACACGCCCGGCCTCTGCCTCCCCCGCCGTCTCGGCCTCTTCCGGGCGCGGCTCCGGCGCCATGGGGACCTCCTCCCGCAGGGTGGAGACCGCCTCCAGGAGGAGATCCGTAGCGGAAGGGAAACCCGCTCCCGAAAAGCTGTCCAGGCTTAGCTGCACCAGACGGCGAAGGCGGTATGGTACCTCCTCTCCCCATCTCAGCCTGCCCTCCCTGATGTCCGCCAGCGCCTCCGCCGCGCTTCTACCGGTAAGGCTGCGGTAGAGAAGATAGCCGAGGTCGCTCAGGTCGCGCCTGGGGTCCTGGGAGAAGGGATAGGGGCTTGTCGCGCCCCCCAGCACCACGGGGAAGCCGGGGTCGGAAATCCTCGCCCTGCGCCCCGGGTAGATGAACACGTGCCTCTCGTCCAGGGAACCGTGAATCACGCCCTGTCCGTGGAGATAGGCGAGTATCCTGCCCATCTCCACGGCGAAGTATAGCGCCCCTATCGGTTTCATCCTCTTGCCCTCCGCCAGCAGTTCATGAAGGGTCTTCTCCTCGACCATCTCCATGACCGCATAAGGGCGGTCGTCTTCGATGCCGTAGTCCAGCACATCGATCACCCCGGGATGGCGCAGGCGGGTGGCGCGATGGGCGGCGGAGCGGAAGGAGTCGCAGAAATCACGGTCGGAAAGCAGGTGGGGAAGGGGCAGCTTCACCGCCACCTCCTTTTCCTCCAGGATATCGTAGGCCCTGAAGACCTCCACCGTCCGGCCCACGGCGATCCTCTCGTCCAGCCGGTAACGTCTCCTCAGGACCCGACCCTTCCAGTCCATCAAGCGATCCATGACTCCTCCGCCTGGAAAAGCCCGGCAAACCCACGGCCATTATAATGCAGCGTGAATGCCGCGCACCTCATCCCGGCCTATTTGATCGCCGCGGCCATGACCTCGCGCGCCACCGGTGCGGCCATGGAGCCGCCGCTGCCTCCGCTGTTCTCGAGCAGCACCGCCACCACCACGGTGGGATTCTCCGCCGGCGCTATGCCCAGGAACCAGGTGTGGGGAGGCTTTCCCTCCACCTCTGCCGTCCCCGTCTTGCCCGCCACCGTCACCCCCTTTATGGCGGCCTCCGTCCCCGTTCCCGACCTCACCACTCCCACCATCATCTCCAGCACCTCGGCAGCGGTTTCCTGAGACACCGGCGCCCTCCATTCCCGCACCTGGAAACGCTCCAGGATCTCGTCGGAGCGACGGACTTCCTTCATGAGATGCGGCAGCATTATCTTTCCCCGGTTGGCCACCGCGCATCCCACCAGGCAGAGCTGGAGCGGGGTGAGAAGCACTTCCCCCTGCCCGGCTCCGCTCCAGGCCAGCTCGACCTCGTCCATATCGCCGGCCTGCGGTATGAAGGAGGGGGAGGCCGCGGGGTAGTCCAGGGGTATACGGTCATTCAGCCCGAAGCGCTGCGCGTACTCCACCAGCCTGCCCGCTCCCATGCTTAACGCCAGCTGCGCGAAATAGGTGTTTATGGACCTCGCCATGGCCCCCGCCATGTCCTGGGAGCCGAAGGAGGTGGGAGGGTCGCCGTAATTGGTTACCCGGGAACCGTCCACCGGCAACACCCCGGGACAGTCAAACACCGTGCTCGGCGGCAGGCCGCTCTCTATCGCGGCGCAGGCGGTCACCACCTTGAAGCTGGATCCCGGCACGAACAGGCCCGCGGTGGCGCGGTTGAGCAGGGGGCTGTCGGCATCCTGGGAATAAGAGCGCATGGCCTGTTCCGCCAGGGATCCTCCCTGCGCGTCGCGCTCCCTGCTCACCAGGGCATTGGGGTCGAAATCGGGCCACGAGCACATGGCCAGCACCGCTCCCGTCTTGGGGTCCATGGCCACCACCGCGCCCTTTCGCTGCCCCAGGGCCTGGGCCGCCGCGGCCTGGACCTCGGAGTCCAGGGTTATGACGAGATCGTTGCCTTTCTCGAGGTCGGAGGTCATCTCCTCCACCCAACCCCGTGCCGGCTTGTAGCCCAACAGGTAGTCGTCGTAATAGGCCTCCAGGCCCGCCCTGCCGAACTGAGGGCTATCGTATCCCAGCAGGTGGGAGAAGAGCCTTCCCCCGGGGTAGGTGCGCTTGTACTCGAGGGTTCCGTCCGTCCTCACGCTCTCCGCCACCACCAGGCCGTCCGAGGTGACCACCCTGCCGCGCTCGATGGCGTACTCCCGCATGATGCGCCGCGTGTTGGCGGGGTTTTCCTGCAGGCGTCCCTGGCCGAAAACCTGCAGCCAGCTGAGGTTGATCACCAGCGCAGCCGCCATGAGCATGAAAAGGACCCCCAGCCTCCTGATGCTATCCCGCGACGACATCACCCCCTCCGCCGTCAACCTCCCGCCTGCTCATGGGGGCAATTCCCTCCTCGCCCCCTCGTCGCGAGCGCCTGTCCCCGGCACCGCGCCGCCGAGAGGGCTCCCGCGGCTCTCCCGAGATACACAGAAGCAGCCCCAGCAGCAGGAAGTTGCTCACCAAGGAACTGCCCCCATAGCTGATGAAAGGCAGGGTTATGCCCGTGAGGGGCACGAGCCGCGTGTCTCCCCCCATGATGATAAAGGCCTGCAGGAAGACGATGGTGGTCAAGCCCACCGCCAGCAAGCTGCCGAAACCGTCCTTGCACTTTAGCGCCAGGCTCAGGCCTCTTCCCGCCAGCATGAGATAGAGCAACACCACCGCCGCCGCCCCTAAAAGCCCCAGTTCCTCGCCCACGGCGGCGAAGGCGAAGTCGGTCTCCACGAAGGGTATGATGTCGGGGCGCCCGCGAGCCAGACCGGTGCCCGAAAGCCCTCCCTCCGCGAAGGCGAAGAGGGACTGGGCGATCTGGTAGCTCTCGTCGTTCACCGTCTCCGGATCGAGGGGGTCCAGCCACGCGTCGACCCTCGCCTGCACATGGGAGAAGGCGAAGGAAGTGATGACCGCGCCAGCCAGGAAGAGCAGCAACCCCACCACCACGAAAGAGGCGCGGGAGGTAGCCGCGTAGAGCACCGCGAGGAAGATCCCGAAGAAGAGCAAGGAGGACCCCAGGTCCCTCTGGAATATGAGGAGAAGGAGCGAGAGGGCCCACATGGTGAGCAGGGGCCCGAGGTCGCGCAGGCGCGGCAGGTTCATACCATGGTAATATTTGCCAGCTCCTGCGATCAGCTCCCCGCGCTCCGACAGGTAGGCGGCGAAGAACACGGCCAGCAGCACCTTGGCCAGCTCCGAGGGCTGAAAGCGTAAGGGCCCGAACACCAGCCAGAGCCTTGCCCCGTTGACCTCGCGCCCTATAACCATGGTGGACAACAACAGGACCAGGCCGACCACCGCCAGCGTATAGCGGTACCTCTCCAGGACGCGGTAATCCCTCAACGCCGCCGTCAGGACCAGCATGCACACGAGCCCAGCCCCCAGCCAGATCACCTGAAGGCGTGCCATATGAGGGTTCAGGCGCAGGAGCATCACCACGCCGATGGCCACGAGCGCCGCCGCCAGGGGAAAGAGGAAGGGGTCCGCCTGCGGACGCAGAAAGCGCAGCGCCAGGTGCGCGAGGAGGAACATCCCCGCCAGCACCAAAGGGTAAACCGCTCCCGAGGCCTCGACGCGGCCCGCCCGGGCGAGGTCCAAAGACACCCAGCCCAGGAAAGGCACGGAAGCGGCAAGGGCGAGCATAGAGGCCTCTTTCAATCGCGGGCCCATGCTCATCATGACCCCCGGCGCCCTAAGAGGCCTCGTAGCCCTCTTTTCGCTGTTTCGCCGCGCCCTCCCGAGCTCTCCACCTCTTCGCCCAGCTCGACCAGGACCACGGTTATGTTGTCCAGCCCCCCGCGCGCGTTGGCGGCATCCACCAGGGCGTGGCAGCAGCTCTCGAGGTCGGGGATGTCCGAGAGCATGTCCTCTATCTCCCCGTCCTCCACGCAGCAGGTAAGCCCATCGCTGCAGAGCAGGAGTCGGTCACCAGGGCGGACCTCCATCTCGTCCAAGTCCACCTCCAATCCCCCCGCGATGCCCAGCGCCCGCAGGATGACGTTCCGTTGGGGGTGGAAACGCGCCTCGCGCGGCGAGATGAAGCCCTCCCGCACCATGCGTTCCACCAGTGAGTGGTCCCTGGTCATAAGGCGAAGGGAGCCTTCCCTCCAGATGTAGGCGCGGCTGTCCCCCACATGTCCCAGGTAAACCCCCCTCTCCACCAGGATGGCGGTGAAGGTGGTCCCCATGCCCTCGAGCTCGGGCTCCTCTCCCGCCAGCTTCAGCACAGCCCGGTTAGCCGCGGTGATGCCCTCGCGCAGGCGCAGCAGGGGAGGCAGGTGTCCGTTTTTTCTCTCGAAGGCGATGAAGCTCTCTATGGCCACCGCGCTGGCGACCTCCCCGCCCCGGTGCCCTCCCATGCCATCAGCGACGATGAACAGCCGCCCGTCGGCATGGTAGCTGTCCTCGTTGTTATTCCTCACCTTGCCGGCGTCAGAGAGGGCGGCGTATCGCAATCCCTACCTCCTGAACTCCAGCACCGTGCGTCCCACCCTTATGCGGTCGCCATAGCGCAACTCGGTGGGGTAATTGATGCGCTTACCGTTCACATAGGTTCCGTTAGTGCTGCCGAGGTCCTCGACGTAAAACCCATCCTCCGCGCGATATATCCGGGCATGCTGGTTGGACGCGAACTCGTCCTCCACGCAGATCGCGCACTCCGGCGCGCGCCCCACCACCATCTCTCCCTGCACCTCCCAGCTCCCATGCCTGCGGAAGTGCGCATCTCCCATGAGCACCAGCTTTCCTTTGCGCCCGGCTTTTCTGGTCCTGGCGGGAACCCGTGCCGCCTCCCTGGCCGGCACGGGCCTCAACTCGCGATAGATCAGCCCCGCCGCCAACGCGAGGAAGGCGTAAAGCAGCCCCAGGAAAACGTACCTCAAAGTCACGTAAACGATCTCCGGCAAGCCTTGTTCCTCCCCAGTCTCGAGCTTGCGGCGCCTTCGCGACGGGTGCCGCCGCGCCGGGTCACGGCGCCCCGCGGCTATCTCCTGCGCGCATCGGTGATGAGGCCGAAACGCATCTGCGTGCCGCCGATCTCCAGGATGTCGCCATCCTCAAGCAGCCTCTCCATCACCCGCCGTCCCCTCACCATGGTGCCGTTGGTGCTGCCCAGGTCCCGCAATATATAGCCCTCTGGAGCGCGCTCTATCTCGGCATGGTAGCGGGAAGCGCGCGGGTCGGGCAGTTTTAGGTCGTTGTCCTCCGCCCGTCCCACGCGGGTTTTGCCTCCCTCCAGGTAAAAGCTCAAACCGGCCTTTTCTCCGTTCAGCACCGTCAACACCCCGAGCCGCTCCTCCCTGTATTCCTGCGGACCGGTGATCAGGCGCTCCGTGGAGGGCTGCGCCGCCCCCCCTTCTTCAAGGCGGGAGGCCACCGCGAACTCCCCCTCGTGCAGGGAGGCGTCCTCCTGGAAATCAAGGCTCGGCCTGGTGATGAGACGGTAACCGCGCTCGTTGGCATAGGAGATGACCAGTGACTCCATCTCCTCCCTCATGGCCTCCAGAGCTCCCGCCAGGCGCATGTAGTCATGCGGGCTGAGGCGCACCTGGAAACGGTTGGGAGCATAGGTCTCGTTCACCCCCAGCACCTTGCCGTCGTCCACCTCCCGCGCCAGACGGCGCGCGACCTCGAGGGGATGCACTCCCCCTTTGAACGCGCGCGCGAATGGGCCCTCGAAGGCCTTTTCCAATCTCTTCTCGAAACGGCGCAGGACTCCCACCGCGATCCCACCCCTCAGGTCCGCGAAAGGCGGCCTGGTAGCCGCCGCCCTCTCTTATTTACCCCTCATCATATCCTCGATATCGGCGATGCGGGCGGGAAACCTCGCCGCCTCCACCGCCGCGAGCGCGTATGAAAGCCCGAAAAGCAGCGCGGCGCGCCCGAGATCGCCGCTGAACAGATAGTAGAACATGCCGAGCACCGAGGCCATGCTCGTCCCTACCCCGGTGAGCCCGAACACCCCTTCCGCGTATGACCATCCCTTTTCTCTCTCGCCGATATATGGGAACAGTCTCCATAGACGCCCGTAAAGGTAGAGGGCGAAAAAAGCCCAGGCCGCGACCCCTCCCGCCGCCAGGCCCCCCGCCACCAGGTTGAGCGTCCCCGCTCCCACCTCGGTCCTCTCCACCGCCCATGGAGTCAGGTGCAGGACGGCGCAGAAGGCCAGGAGTGCGGTGGGAATCCCCAGGGCGATGAGGCAAAACCGCCCGAACACCTTCTTGCCTTCCTCGCTCAGGACCATGGACGCAGGCTCCTTCCCATCAGGGGGAGACCCTCCCCCCGTGTGTGAATTATATCAGCCGCTCCAGAAGCTTATAAGGCGGTGGGGCCACCTTAAAAACGCGCTCAGAGCTGCCGATAACAGAA
>JACVJG010000128.1 GCA_015711875.1 Candidatus Solincola jinzensis
CGTTCTTATCTACCACTTGCCTTGATGATCCGCGCGTTGAAGAAGGGTCGCATGCGAACGGGGCGACACGGTCAAAGGTGGCGGGCCAAGACGCGGCGGAAGCCTCACTCACCATGATATCCGGTACGGGAAAGCGTCGCGGCGGAATACGGTGGTCTTCGACCCTCCGGCCCCTGCCGGAGCCACGCTTCCACACGGGGTACGCGGAAGGCGCTGGAGCCGAAAACGCAAAGCGCGCCCAAGAGGAGCTCGATGGCGATATCTGCAGCAACAAAACCCCTACCGTTTGTTCAGGGACACGTCGGCGCGCCTCAAGAGGCCGATGACGATATCTACTGGGTGGCTTCGATCCGGTGGTACGGGGCCGATGCTGAGGACGAAAAGGAAATCCGCGGCTCAAGAAGTGCCCGATGGCGATATCTGCAGGGCGGCTTAATCCGGTGGTACGGGTCCGATGCTGGAGCTGAAACGGCGGAAGATGTCGATGGCATCGCTCACCGCCTCCTCCAGGGATTCGGGAGGGTTCTCCTTAAGGCACTCCTTCATGCGATGGGTTATGATCTGGATGCCCACGCGGTCCATGGCCGAGCGCGCCGCCGCCACCTGGGTGAGGACCTCCTCGCAGTCCTTGCCCTCCTCCACCATGCGGATGACCCCGCGCACCTGGCCCTCCACGCGCCGCAAGCGGCGCAGTATGGCCTCCCGAGTGTCGTCGTTCCTGGGCATGGCACCTCCTCCTCAGGACCAACCATATTATATTACCCTTCCCCACACCACAGGAGACGCGCGAGCGGATGCCCCGACCCTCCTGCGGGTACCGTGCCCTATGACCCGCGTCAACCCGCCGACCTCCGGCCGCGGTGCGCCGCGCAAGCGCGGCGGGACGGCGCGTCAGCCGGGGCACGCGGTTTAAGCGGGCGGCGAACTGGGTATGGTTAAGGTCAGGAAGGCAAGCAGGGGGTACGCCAAGAAAGCGGGCGCCGAAGACCGTCCGTAGCCTTATGGCAACATATGGGAGGAGGTGAAAAATGGAAAAACAGGTCGGCAGGGTGACCCATTACTTCGGAAAGATCGGGGTGGCCGCCATCGAGCTGGAGGACGAGCTCAAGGTGGGCGACCTCATCCACGTGCGGGGACACACCTCGGACTGGAAGCAGCGGGTCGACTCCATGCAGGTGGAGCACGACGCGGTGGAGAAAGCCGGCCCCGGCATGGTGGTGGGGATCAAGGTGGAAGGCCACGCCCGTGAGCACGACGTGGTTTACAAGATCATCGAGGAATAAGCCGCACAAAAGCCGCCGTCCGCCCTTTGCTTCCCGTTTCTCTCCGGAGGGAGATGGGGCGATTTATCCGGTTGCCACGCTCGAAAGCCGCCGTACGTCCATGGCTTCCCGCGCCGGACCACCACGTTTTTACCGCCATGTATAATATCCCTGGCGGGAAAGGCCAGATGATATCCGCGGCGAAGACCATGCGAGGGGGATAGATGGTGGAATCGGTGGCCCAAGATAAAAGCAGGGTGGAGTTCGAGATCCGCGGAGGCGCCTGGGAAGGCGTTCATGCCGTGATCTTCTACGCTGCGGTGACCATGGCGGTGTTGGCGACGGCGGGGCTCTACCGCGTATATTTCGGCATCGCCGCCATCGTGCTCCTCTTCTACAGCATGCTGGCCATCTTCTCCAGCCCTCGCTTTATGGTGATCGACACCGAGGGCATAAGCCTGGTGAGATACCGTTTCTTCATCCCCGCCCGGCGCGGACTTCCGCGTGAGGCGCTGGAAGGCGTCGAGGTGGTGGAGTCCCCGAGGCTCCCGGCACCGGAAGGGGAGAGGGGGTCGCGCCACGACCTCTCCTACTACGCCCGCGTTTACCTCATACTCTCGGGAGGAAAAAGGCTGAAGGTCTTCCGCTCCGGCATGACCGGCGCGCCGGCGGACAACCGCCGCGCGGCCTTCCTCATCGCGCAGGCGCTGGCGGAAGCGGCTGACCTGCCGGTCATCTATAAGCGCCGCGGCATCAAAGATACCTGCATGGATCAGGGGGCGGGTATCGCGGAAGAGGATTGACGCGGGAAAGAGGCTGGTGGGGCGGGCAATGCAGGAGCGGCATGGTACGAGGCGAAGGAAAGGGGCGGGAACCCGGGAAGGCAAGGCGGAACGCCGTTACGGGGGAACAACATCAAGTCCGGCGCGAGTCGCCGCCAGTTGCCGTTCAAGGCGAGGAACACATGGCTCTGATCGCTCTTCATCGCCATGCAAGCGGAAGGTCTTGGTTCCAGACGTGATCATCAGGTTGCCATGATACGCGGTTCTTGTTGCTCTTCGTCGCCGTGCGGGGCCGTGCCGGGATCGAAGATCTCCAAAGCGAGCGTTGATGGAGCGAGAGAAGCTGTTTCACGGGGGAGATAGATGAGGACTACGGTCACGAGAAAATGCAGCGCGGCGGGGATGGCGATTGCGCTCGCGGCCCTGGCCTTGTCCGCATGTTCGTGCGGAAAGGGAGGAGTGGATCTCGCTCCCTGGGAGCGCGACCCCATAGTTCCGGGATATTCCCTGGCGGAGATCGAGATCGGCGCCCAGTTCTCCGCCGTCCGGGAGGTACACGGCGACCCCGCCGATAAACGCAAGGAAGGCGGCTACCTTTACGCCTATTACGGGCGCACCAGGGAGGGCGGTCATATCGACGACCCCGCCTCGTGGCGCCTGGTGGTGACCCTGTATGACAACGGCAACGGTTACCTCGACGCCGGGGACGAGGTGGGAGCGGTGGAGGTCTCCGCCCCCTATTTCGGCAAGACCGCCGGGGGGGTGGGGATCGGCAGTTCCCCCCAGGACCTTGAGGCGGAGTTCGGCAAGGCGGAGAGCGTGACCTCCTCAACGGGCGAGGGGGGAGAGGTCCTGGAGCTCTATTCCTACCTCCAGAGGGGGGTGGAGTTCCTGGTCTCTACCCAGGAGGGCGTGGTCACCGTGCTGGTCACCGCATATGGCGGCCTGCGCGCGGTGGAGAGCGGCGGCGACAGCGGGGGGAAGGCAGGCGGCGTCTTCGGTTCCTATGCCTCAGCCCCCATCATCCCCGGGCAGACGGCGGCGGGGATAATGGTGGGTGACGATTTCAAGGCAGCCAGGGACCTCTACGGGCCGCCCGACAGCACCGGCTTCACCACTGAGGGATTCGTCTTCGCCACCTACACCGGGGGATACGGCACCTGGAAGCTCAACCTCTACCTGGAGGACAAGGACAAGAACGACGCCTTGGGAGACTATGACACCGTGGTCTCCATCAGCGTGCGCAGCCCCTACCAGGGAAAGACGCCCAAGGGGGTGGGCATCGGGTCGTCCTCCAACGACGTGATCAAGGAGTTCGGCAAACCCGAGAGGCAGAGCACCGTCAGCCACCAGGGCGAGGAGACCACCATCATGGAATATAATTCCAAAGGTATCGTGTTCGCCGTGCGGGCGGGAAGCGGCGAGGTGGTGGAGATAGACGTCAACCGCCCTTTGAGCTGAACGGCTAGCGCTCTGTCATATTGGGAACGCCCAAACAAGGGTGCAACCGACTTTGCGGGAGGGGTTTGCGGGCCATACTGAAAGGAGGATGCGGATATGGGCATGGTAAAAAAAGCCAAGCGAATCCTTTTGCTCGGGACGGTGGCCTACGGAGCCGCCGCGTGGTCCCTGCGCCCCAAGCTGAAAGACCTCCTGGACCCCACCTGGCACCGCGAGGTGCCCGTCCGTATAACCATGCGCGGGCTGGCCTGGTTGCTGCCCGAGCTTTACGACCGTTTCGGGGAGCGGGGGGTGCGCGCCCTGCAGTACGTCTTCTACCGCATCGGGGAGGACCGCGCCCCCATCATGCGCGAGGCCCTGGGCATCGACCCCTATGACGCGCGCAGCCTGGGGCGCGTGCTCGACTACGAGGACGGCCTGGCCGGGGTGAAGGGCATCTGGACCGAGGAGGCCAAGGGCAGGGCGGTGAAGGAGGAACGCTACTGCCCCGCCGCCGGGGACCTGGAACGCTGCCCCGAGGTGTGCACCAAGCTCATGATGGCCCTGGAGGCCGGCACTTTCTCCGTCCTCAACCCCGACCTCCAGGTGCCTGAGATAACGGAGCTCCTCTCCCTGGGGGACCCCTGCTGCCGAGCGGTCATCGAGCTGCCCCTGCCGCGTCGCGAGGCCGCGAAACAATCGCCCCAGGCCACGCCGGGGGAGTTCCCGCCCCGCCTGGAGGCGCCGGGTCTGCGGGAGAGGCTGGCGCTGCAGGCCCTGAAGAGCGTGGCGGGGGCGCTGTGGACCCTCCTCACCAGGGGACCCGACCAGCCCATGTTATGGTACGAGCATTTCCGCTACCAGCCCGCGGCCAGCCGCTGAGGAACACGGGATAAGCAAAAAAGACCCACACACGAGGCGCGGGATGCCGCCCGGGAAGGCGCTCGAGAGCGGCGCTTGAACAGGGTTGTCGTGCGCACGGGATGGACAGCCGACCCTCCTGGCTATGAGCCCGCGAAACAGCCCTGGACACGACATGAAGCCCGCGCGCGCCTTACAGCGCTTTTCGACATCATGGCTATCACTCAAGAGCTGATACTCTTTTGCGGAAAACATGGGCGGAAAAGGAAAGGCGTGAACCCGCGAGGTCGCATAAGGGTGGTCGAGGCATGGAGAATGTCCCGGCTTTCTGTCTCACCTGAAGGCCCGCAAAAGAAGTCCCATAAAACCGGTCCGAAGGCCTGAGCTTCAGGCGCGGAAGGCGCGGGCCAGGGCGCGCCGGTCGCGCCGGGCGGTCTTTCCGGAGGATATGGAAGAGGTGTCGAGATCGCCCACCAGCCCGCCCAGACCCTTGCGCTGGGCCGTCTCCCTCTCAAGGACCTCCTTCATGCGGTAGCGGTAGCGCACGTGGGGGGTGATGCGCTCCCCGGCGCTCTCCATCAAGGATTCCGCGGCTATGAGCCCGCTCTCCAGCGCCAGGGAAATGCCAAAGCCCCAGGGGTCGAGGAGACCGGCCGCCTCCCCCGCCAGCAGCGCGCATCCCGCTCCCAGGTTGTAGTGCCCCGCCGTCGCCATGCGGTTGGACGCCGCCGTCCTGCGCACCATATCGTCGCCCATGCGCAGCCCTACCCTCTGGCTCAGGAAGGCCATGAGCCTTTCCAGCTCCACTTTCCATTCCTTACCAGGTGATATGTTGACCGCCAACCCCACCAAGTCTCCGCGCCTGAAGAAGCGCGCCATGCCGCCGCCTTTGCGCAGCAGGGCGAAACCCAGCCAGCGGGGGTCCCAGTCCATCTCCCCTTCACCGGTGACCAGCATGGCGCGCTCCAGGGCGGGAGCGGCATAGAGGCGGTGGAACTCGGGGCGCAACAGGCGCAGGGCCAGGGAATCGGCGCCGTCCGCCGCCACCAGGTAGGTGGCCTCGAACTCCTCCCTTCCCTGCTCGCCAGCCGCGGCCAGGCGCACGTTGAAACGAAGTGCCGTGAAATCCTCCACCTCCAGGCCGTCCCTCACCTCGGCCCCGCAACCCGCGGCCAGGAAGGCGTCGAAACGGTGGCGGTCCACGGCAAGCCCGGGAGAGGCGAAGGGAAACTCGTAATCGCCTCCCTCCTCGCTGAGCAGCCGGGCTCCCAGCGTCTCGGGCTGCGGCGCCCGGCACGAGGCGGGTATGGGGCCGAAGGCCGCTTCCACCATCTCTATCGCCCGGGGCGGGAGGAACCCACCGCAGGCCTTGTCCCTGGGGATCCTTTCCTTCTCCAGCAGCAGAACCTTGAATCCCCCCCGCGACAGGGCACGGGCAGCCATGCAGCCTGCCGGCCCTGCCCCGATGACTATCGCGTCGTAGTGCAAGTCCACCTTCCTTCCCCGGTTCCCAGCGAGTATCGCGGGTGCTCTCGCCCTGTGATCCAAGGCCTTCGACCAACAGCGGGGCTTTCCCTCTCCGGGCCGAAAACCATCCCGGCATATCGACATCTCAATATTTTACCCGCCCGGAGGACATCCGGGCTCGACCTGGCAGGCGCGAGAGCCACGAGGGCCTGTTCTCGCGCTGGGATGGCTTTTCGGCTCGCCCGAACACGACACGCGAGCGACTGCGCCCGGGGCCAGACCCTCGCCGGGGGCCGGCTTCGAGGAAGCGCGGTTAAAGGAAGCTCCAATAACGCCAGCCGCCGCACGGCGTAGGCAGGTCAGGGCTGACCTCCCACTCGAGCGAAGCGCGCATGCTATATCGCTTGGGAGGATCTCCCGATCATTCCACCCCCTGGAGGGCCCTTGCGGTCTCCAGAGGGATGTTAATGCTATATCGCTTGGGAGGATCTCCCGATCATTCCACCCTTTATGCGGAGCGCGCCTGCGAGGGCTTCAGGCGCGCGGCATGCGCCTCCAGGGCCCTGCGGTACATCTCCACGTAGCTCTCGGCCATGGCTCGGGGGCTGAAACGCTCCTCCGCCACGCGGCGGCATTCCGCGGGGTCTATCTCGTCTACGCGCTCCAGGTAGGGCTCGAGCTCCTCGGGGGTATCCGCGAGGAAGCCGGTGACCCCGTGCTCGACCACCTCGGGCACCGCGCCCCACCGCGTCGCCAGCACGGGCGTGCCGCATGCCAGGGCCTCCGCCATCACCAGGCCGAAGGGCTCCTCCCACTGGATGGGGAAGAGGAAGGCGCGCGCCTTCGACACCAGGCGCACCTTTTCCTCCTGGGAAACCTCTCCCAGGTAGTCGGCGCGCTCGCCATCAAGGAGCGGCTTCACCCGCTCCTCGAAGTATTCGCGGTCCCGGCCGGGGTCGATCTTTCCCGCCAGGAGGATGCGGTGACCCGTCTTCAGCGCCAGCCGCACGGCGTTCTCCGTGCCCTTGGCCTCGCAGATGCGGCTCACGCAGACCAGGTAGTCCTCCTTTTCTCCCTCAAAGCGGTGCTCCTCGACATCCACCGCGTTGGGCACCACCCCGAGGTAATTCAACCCGGGGCAGCCCTCCATCTGCCTGCGGCTGATGGCCACGTACCAGCAATCGTCCTTGAAGGACTCGTAGAACATGCGCGTGTCCCGGGTGAAGGGGCCGTGCAGGGTGTGCACCACGGGCAGCGGCAGCAGGCTAGCGAAGGCGGGTCCGAGGAAACCGGAGTGGTCGTGCACGATGTCGTACCCGCCGCCACTTATCTCGCGGTAGGCCTGCCCCACGTGCAGGGCATCGAAAAGGGTCTCGCCCATATGCTGGGTGGGAGCCTGCTCCAGCATGATGCGCTGCCTGGCGCAGGTCCGGCAGTCTCCCGCCGCGAAGAGGGTCACCTCCTCTCCCCGCTCCACCAGCTCGTCCACCAGCAGCTTCAATACCCGCTCTATCCCCCCGTAGCCTTCGGGTGGTATAGGT
>JACVJG010000129.1 GCA_015711875.1 Candidatus Solincola jinzensis
CGCCCCAGAGTTTCACCCCGTCGCCGAAGTTGTTGGCGACGACACACCGGCGGATGGTCGTGTTGGCCGCCTTGGAGTCCAGGCCGTCGCCGCGGTTGTGCTCGGCGCGCGTGCAGGCTATCTCGACGGGGCCGCTCGAGGGCTCGATACCGAAGCCGTCCGGCCGGTCGTATGGGCCGGGGCCGGGTCCTCCCCGGTAGTAATGCCCGGAGTGGGAGAGCTCGCAGCCGCGCACCAGGACTTTCCTCCATCCGTGGGTGCCGGCGGGACCGCCCATGGAGCCGAAGCCGCAGTAGGTGATGCGGCAGTCCAGCACCTGCAGGTCGAAAACGTCGGCGAAGTCCATGCCCATCTCGTCTAGATGATGGATGAAGAGGTCCTCGAGGATAACGTGTTCCACGGGTCCTCCCGAACCGGCGATGCCGGTACGGAAGGGCGCTCCCTCGTCGCTGGTGATCTCGAGGTTTTCCAGGCGCACGTAAGCGGCGCCGGATAGGTCTACGGCGCAGGAGAGGTCTCCGCTTCCCGCCAGCACCGGCCTGCTGCCCGCCTCGCCCCGGATGGTGACCCAGGCACCGGAGGTGCCCGACGCCGGCTTCACGATGTCGTGATCATAGACGCTGAGGGAATATCTGCCATCGAGGATGACCAGGGTGTCTCCAGGCGAGAGAAGGCGAGACGCATAACCGGGACTGGCCCAGGGGGCGTCCATGGTGCCGGGGTTGGCATTATCTCCCAGGGGAGAGACATAGTAGGTGGCCCCGGAGGCGGTTTGCCCGCTTTCCGCTCCCGTGCCATTTCCCGAGCTCGCTCTCCCGGTGGGGCGGGCGGCACAACCGGGCGGCAGGAACATCATGGCCGCCAACAACACCGGGGGGAGAAAACGCCTCGGCCTCAACACCTCACGCCTCCTGGACTTTTACGCCGGAAGATCTGACCATCTGTAATCAATATATGCACACCTGGCTGCCGTATCGCAACGAAGGGAGATCTTCTCCTCGATTTCGTCTATGCCCTTCGCTTCGGAGGCCAGACGTAGTACCATAGTCCCCAGATCGAACATTTGGGAGATCACCCCTTTCCTTTTGTCGACTTTGCTTGGTTTGTCAGGATGATAGGGTGGTTTCTCAATCTTTTTCAACCCGAAAAGCGCCTACTGAAACGTTACAGCATCAGGGCTTGAGGAGGGCTTGGGAGGCGGGCTGAGAAAGGTCGGAGCCTCTATACATGTGCCGGGAGGGCGGAAAACATGGATAATCGGCGGGTATCGCCATCTTCCGCGCCCCCTGCTTAAAAGCGGCGCCTGCATGCCTGGAAGGCGGGGGAGCTTGCTGGGGGAAGCCCCGCCTCGCGGCCTCGGGGGTCACCGGTGCATGGCGAATACCGGGCCGTGCCGGCCACCGGGCTCATGACGGGGCCGCCCCGCCTTGCCGGCGATATCAGGGCTTGCGCGCCAGGGCAGTGAGGGAGCTTCCCAGCGGCAGGCCCCTACTCGCGGCCGCGCGGGCCTCCAGAGCGAGCAGAGCGGTCAGGGCACGGTTCATGGGAGCCGGAGGCATCCAGAGATCGGAGGAGCGGAGGAAAGCGGGAGTAACGGGGCCGGGAGGAGAGGAAGAGGCGCGACGCGACGGGGAGCGCCGGTCCCGCATCGCCTGCCTGCTCGCGAGGCGGACAATGGCGATGGCAGGGAGGAGCGCGAAGACGAAATACGTCACATTCACCGGGGTGAGCCCGGCCCCGGCGAGCATTTCCCGCACCTGGCCGGCACGGTAACGTCTTGCCCCCTCCACCGCCTCGTCGTGGCTGCCGCGGAGGATGGGGAGGGCGGGAAGGTTGAGCAGCAGCCATCCTCCAGGGGCGAGGACCCTGGCCATCTCCCGCAGGGCGGCCTGGTCGTCGCCTACCGCGCGGTGGTAGATGACGTTGAGGGAAAGCACGAGGTCGAACGAGCCGCCGGGAAAGGGAAGGCTCTCAACCCCGCAGCATAGCAGTTCCCCCAGCCCCCGCTCGCGGCAGAAGTTCAGGGCCTCCTCGCTTATATCCGCAGCGACAAGATAGCGGGGTCGGTAACGCTCGCGCAGCCAGCACGTGAACCCTCCCGTACCGCATCCCGCGTCCAGCACCCGGCCTCTGGCCGCGCTAGGGCAGTAGCGGTCGAGGAGGGACGAGTAGAGGTGGCGGTGACCAAGGTACCACCAGTGCCGGTCCTCCACCTCGCGCTGGCGAACGTATTCCTCCGCTTTCATGTCCCATCAACGAGAATCGCCGTCATGGTTTGCTCGTGCATCAGCGCATGGATATATGAGTGGCCGTAAAACGCGCTTGCATGCAGGCGACCTTCAACGGCTCCATGCGCGGAAAAAATGTGGCATCTAGGGGTCCGAGCAGGAGTCGCGCCACTTCTTCATCCCCCGAGCTTCTGCAGAGGCGAAGGCGCGTACGCCTTCGTCCGCCCTCTCGAGCCGTATTCGCGCCCGCCCTTCCAGGCAAGGGTTCGCTCCTTTTCGGGAAAAACACCGCTTTTATTTCCATGCCACCATGATAAGGAAGCGGAGGTCGCAGAGAAAGGTATGGTGCAGTGGACGTGCGGTACGCTAGGATATATGGCGGCTATGGCGGCCCCCGGAACGGGAGGCGGAACATGGATTATGACCGCTACGGGCGCTCGGCGCGCGGGAAAACCTGCCTATGGCACGGCGATTGAGGTAATGAATACCTACGTGCGATGACGGACCCGGGCGGAACAAGGTTTAGGCGCCTTGGCGGGGACCGTCATAAGACAAAGGAGGTGCGGGGGTGCCCGTGAGGGCGACAGAGGAGGGCTTTAAGGGTATGGGCTACCTGCTCGGGTACGACGTGGGAAGTTCTTCCATAAAGGCTTCCCTGCTGGACGCCGATACGGGGAGGTTGGTCGCTGCCGCAAGCTCCCCGAGCGAAGAGCTGCCAATCTCCGCGCCGCGCCCCGGCTGGGCGGAACAACATCCGGACATCTGGTGGAAACATCTGGTGCTGGCCACCGGCATGCTGGGCCGAGAAAAAGGGGTGGACCTGCGGGAGGTGCTGGCCATCGGCATCTCCTACCAGATGCACGGGCTGGTGGTGGTGGGCAGGGATATGAGGCCCCTGCGGCCCTCCATTATCTGGTGCGATTCGCGCGCCGTGAGCATTGGCGAGCGGGCTTTCGAGGAGCTAGGCAGGGAGAGGTGCCTGGGCTGTATCTTGAACTCCCCCGGCAATTTCACCGCCTCCAGGCTGGCCTGGATGCGCGAGAACGAGCCGGAGCTTTACCGGCGCGTGCACAAGGCGATGCTCCCCGGGGACTATCTCGCCCTGCGCATGACGGGGGAAGCTGCGACCACGCCATCGGGGCTTTCGGAGATGATGCTCTGGGATTTCTCCGCCCAGAAGCCGGCGGAGATGGTTATGGAATATTATGGAATATCACCCGATATTCTGCCCGAGGTCAGACCTACCTTTTCTATCCAGGGGGAGCTGACAGACCGTGCCGCAAGGGAGCTGGGGCTGCGGCCGGGAACGCCCGTATCCTATCGCGCGGGAGACCAGCCCAACAACGCCTTCGCGCTAAAGGTGCTGGAGCCGGGCGAGGCGGCCTCCACCGCTGGCACTTCGGGGGTGGTCTACGGGGTGTCCTCGCGGCCGCGCAGCGACCCCCTTTCTCGCGTCAATGTCTTCGTGCACGTCAATCACCGTTCTGATCACCCCAGCTATGGTTTGCTCATGTGCGTCAACGGAGCCGGCATCACCTACCGCTGGCTAAGGGACCTTCTGGGGGGAAAGGACGCGGGGTGGGATTACCCGCGCATGAACGAGGAAGCGGCGTCGGCGCCCCCGGGTGCCGCAGGTCTGCTGGCGTTTCCCTACGGCAACGGGTCGGAGAGGACGCTCGGTAACCGCAACCCCGCCGCCTCGCTGCATGGCCTGGACTACAATCTGCACCGCCGGACGCATCTCCTGCGCGCGGCGCATGAGGGCGTGGCGTTCGCGCTCAACCTGGGTCTGGGGATAATGCGCGACATGGGGGCGGGATCGGACAGCATACGCGCTGGAAAGGCCAACATGTTCCTCAGTCCCCTCTTCCGCGAGGTGTTCGCTGCGGTAACGGGGGCGACGCTGGAGATCTATGACAGCGACGGCGCCCAGGGCGCGGCGCGGGGGGCGGGCCTGGGCGCGGGGGTTTACGGGGACTTCGAGGACGCCTTCAGGGGCCTGGCCATGGAGGCGGTGGTGGAGCCGGACGAGCGCCTGGCGGAGGTATATCGAGAGGTCTACGTGCGCTGGAGAGAGGTCCTGGAGCGCTCGGTATCTGGCGCAGGGTAGGCGAAAGGCATGAATGGGTCGAGGAGGGTGCGAGGATGCGAGGAAAAACGTCGTATCACAGCGTCTGCCGCTGGACTTTTCATTCCGGCAAGGGCGGTTTCGTCCCGCCCGACGCCATACCGGAGTGGGGCGCCGGGAAGCTGGACACCCTGGGATGCGTGGAGCTGGTGGCGAGAGAGATCAAGCCACGCCTCCCGGACCATGTAAGCCTGGGCATGGAGTTCCACTATGACTACGAGGTCGACGAGGGCAACGCGGGGGAGGTGGCTGACGCGCTGGTCGCTCACGGCATCCACCTCGCCCTCTTCACCCCGGGAGCCCATCGCCATTTCGCCTACGGGGGAATCGCCTCCCTGGACGCGGAGGAGAGGAAGGCGGCGCGGGAGTTCGGCGAGCGCGCCCTGGAGCTGGCCTATGGCCCCCTGCGCAGGGCCTGGCACCCGGACCCGGCGCTGGCGCCCTCCTTCGTTCTCTGGAACGGTTCCTGGGGGTATGATCTCGCCAGCGTGGCGGTGGCGGACATGTACCGCCACCTCAAGGATGGCGTGGCGGCGCTGTGCCGGCGAGAGGAGAAGCTGGGGAGCGGGTTGTTCGTGGCCATCGAGCCCAAGCCCAATGAGGGTCACCCCGCCATGCTCCTGCCCACCGTGGCCAGCGCCATCCTCTTCTGGAAGAAGCTGGGAGAAGAATATGGCCTCGACCTCGCCAGAAAAGGGATCAACAAGGAATTCGGGCACTCGGAGATGGTGGGCCTCGACCTCGTGTACGACACCGCGGAGGAGATCGACAACGGCATGCTGGTGCACATGCACGTCAACGGCCAGGGTTACAACGACGGCGTCATCCTGGGGGGGCCGGGAAAGTTCGACATCGACCATGGGGCGCGCGTGAACGGCATGAACATCGCCGTGGCGGGACTGGCCCGGCGCTCCGGCTACGCCCGCTGGAAGGGACACGACATGCAGCCGCGGCCTTACGACAGGCGGGAGCAGGCCCTGGACCGCGTGCTGCGCTCCATCATCTCATGGGAGGCCTGCGAGATGGCGGCGGAGGAGATGGATTACGCGTTGCTGGCGCAATACCTCTCCAGGCGGGAGACGGCCAGGGCCGAGGACCTGGTGCGCGAGGCGGTCAACTCCGCCTGGAATCACTTCAAGCGCATGTACGCGTGATGCCGGCTGATCTACCAGGCAGCCCTCTCCCAGAAGATGGGCCATGGCTGGGTCTGGGCGGACGCAAGCGAGGGAACCTGCGGCGAATGCTGCCTACCGTGATCCCCTGCATGCAGAACGCCGCCGCCACCTTCCCGAACATGCGCCATTATGGCGTGAGCACTTCTGGAACCGCGGCAGCGCCATGCTCGTTGCTGACTGGGGCCTCGATGGCCGGAGCCGCCGCTTATGGAGGCAAGCGAGGAGGCATGGATGCGGATGGCTGAAGCAATGCGCCCTCAAGGCCGCCTGCCATATCAAGGAAGCTCAGCGCACTTGGGCGCGAGGCGCTTATAAAGCCCGGAATGCGCTCCGCCGTTCACCCAACGCCTTGACAAGAACGAGGATCTGCGCTCGAGAGTCGGCTGGCCGGATGCAAAAAGAACGGCGTGGATCGGTCATGGAAGTCTTACCCCGACACGTTAAAGGAGGCGGTGAGAGGGAGGTCGGCGGGGCGCGATGAGGAGCCCACGAGAACCTCGTGTTCCCCGTACTCGAGCCTCCAGGAGGAGGTTTGCAAGTCGTAATACATGAGATCCTCGGCATGGAGGGCGAAAGACACCGTCTTAGTTTCCCCGGGCTCCAGGCGCACGCGGGCGAAGCCCTTGAGCTCCTTCACCGGGCGGTCGATCACCTTACCGGGGCACGACACGTAGAGCTGCACCACCTCATCCCCACTCCGGCTACCGGTATTGCTCACCTCCGCCTCCACGGAGAGGGTGTCGCCGGGGCGCAGCTCAGCAGCGCTCAGGCGCAGCCCGGAGTACCGGAAGGTGGTGTAGCTCAGTCCGAAGCCGAAGGGGAAGGCGGGCTCCAGGCCCTCCTTATCGAAAAGGCGGTAGCCATGATAGTAGCCGTACTCTATGGACCTGGCGCGCTTGTCGAAATGGGGCAGTTGGCCGTTGCTCTCGGGGAAGGTCACCGGCAGCTTGCCGCTGGGGTTGACCTCTCCGAAAAGGATCTCGGCCAGGGCCCTCCCGCCCTCCATGCCCGGGTACCAAGCCACGAGGATGGCGCCCACCTTGTCCCGCCACCCCGAGGTGAGGAAGGCGGACCCCGCCTCCACCGCCACCACGCAGCGCGGGTTGGCTCCGGCCAAGGAATCGATAAGGGATATATCCTCCGGGTGCAGGGCGAGATCCTCGCGGTCTCCTCCCACTCCCTTCATGTAGGGTATGGACTCCCCCTCGTCCCTGCCGGTGAAGCCTGCCACCACCACCACCGCGTCGCACTTCGCGGCCAGGGCCGCCGCCCGGGCGAGGTCCGACCCGTCGTCATATACGACTTCGACCGGTCCCGCCGCCTCGCGTATGCCCTGCAGGGGGGTGATGACGTAGGGCGGCCTGACGCGGCTACTGCCCTTATCCCCGATGTTGGGAGTGTCCGCGAGCCTGCCGACGACCGCCAGACGCCTCATGCCGTCACGCTCCAAGGGGAGCAGGCCGTTCTCGTTTTTCAGCAGCACCATGGACCTGCGCGCCGACTCCAGCGCCAGCGCCACGTGCTCCGGGCAAGCCACGCGGTCGCGGCGGTAGAGAGAGGGGTCGCCGACCGTGGCGAAGGCGGCCTTGACGCGCAGTATCCTGGTCACCGCCTCGTCGAGGAGCGATTCCGGCACCTTCCCCTCCCGCACCGCCTTCCTGAGCCGCCGCCCGAAGTGGATGCGCACGGGCATCTCGATGTCCAGCCCACCCAGGGCGGCCTTCACGGTGTCCCGCGTCCCCCAGAGGAAGTCGGACATCACCGGCCCCCG
>JACVJG010000130.1 GCA_015711875.1 Candidatus Solincola jinzensis
CGCCCCGCACTCGTAGATGGCCATCATGTTGGGGGCGTGAAGCTTATGGGCCAGCAGGGCACCCACCAGGGGCAGTCCGGTGCCCACGAAGACGCTCTCGCCGTCGCTGATAAGGCGCGCGGCCACGCACGCCAGCAGTTCCCGGGGGGTGTACTGTACCTCGTTCATCCTCGCATCCTCCTTAAATGGCCCGCTTGGCCACTTCCTCGTATTTCCACTCCCGCTCGCCGCCGATCCCCCAGGTCCCCAGAGCGTAGAAGGAAGCGTCGCAGGCGAGCTGCTCCAGCTTCTTGAGGTAGTCGATGACGTTCATGCCCTCGTCCTCGGCGATGAGCTGGATCATCTCGAAGTGGTCCTTGGTGCCCAGGATGTACTTCTCGTACCACTCCTTGGTGCTCTCCGCGGTCTTCCACTCTATACGCACCACGCGCTCCTGGAGCCTGCGGTCGAAGTAATACATACCGGGCATGTCTCCCGGGTAGGCGCCATAGGGCACCTCGCACACCGCATCCACGCAGTAATGGGGGACGATCACCTGGTAGGGGTTGGTGCGGATGTCCAGGGTATCCACGATGCGCTCGCAGGTGACGATGACCTTGTGGGCGGCGACGCAGATGGAGGTATCGTTGACCGCCGGTCCCCATATGCGGCCGTTGCCGTATTTGTCGGCGTGGTGGACATGGATGATGGCCACGTCGGGGTACATGGCCGGCACCAGGCAGACCGGCTCGCCCGTCCACGGGTCCTCAGCCTCCCTGATGTAGGGGTTGGTCTTCATGATGTCCGTTCCCAGCATGGACTTGCAGGCCGCGTAGTTCAGCCCCTTCTCCGCCGCCAGCAGGGAGAGGGCCAGCCCGCCATGGCTCCACTCGGAGTACACCTTGAGGGTCCCGTTCTGAACCCCGCGGCGGAAGGGAGAGATGAGCCCTCTCATCTCCACCCCTACGTAGGCCACATGGCACCCCTCCATGCCTCCGAACTCGTGCCAGGCGGTGTTCATGCCGCCAGGGGTAAAGATGCCCACGAGGTCCTTTTTCCGCTGGCGCCCGATCTCCCAGAACGCCGCCATGGGGCCGCGCACGTAGGCGAACCCCGTCTCCACGATGGAATCGCCGTCCTGCACGAACTCGGCGATGGCATCCTTCAGGGGCATCCGCTTGTCCTTTTCCGCGCGCGATTTTCTCAGCTTCACCTCCCTGGCGAGCTGGTGGTCGAACAGTCTTTCGTTGGCATGGCTCATCCTCTGACCTCCCGATCTTCACTCGTGCACGACGGAACAGGGCATGCGGATACCTTTGCCTGTGGTTAGGGGATTGTCGTTCTGCCCCACGAGCGGCGGACGCATTGGGGATGGCGCCTACCCTGATCCATCTCTTACCTCGTCTTGTGCCGCGTTATCTACCGCTGTTAGATAAACCTTCGCGTATATTTTACATCAAACCGGCCCCCTTGCAACTCAGCCCGGTGACACAGCCGAGGAAATACCCCATTCCTCTCCCCCACGATCTCTTGCTGTCCTTTAGACAAAAAGACGGTCGTTCCCATCTTGACCCTCGGAGCGTCCATGCCGATTTCTCAGTCCACCACTGAGGGGGATGATCGCGCATGATCCAGGTTCTTTATCGCCGAACATGCCTGATCTATGCTTATAGTGCCCGGGACATCGCGCCAGAGAGGAAGGGTAGAGCCATGCACGAGCTCGGAGTCACGGAGAGCATCGCCGCCATCTGCCTGAGGCACGCCCAGCGCAACAACGCAAGGAGAATAGTCAAGGTGAACGTCAGGCTCGGCGAGCTTGCGGGGATCGTGGACCACTACGTAAGCTTTTACTGGGACATGGTCACCAGGGACACCATCGCTCAGGGAGCGGAACTCAACTTCATCAAGGTGCCGGTGGTGGCCCATTGCCGGAAATGCGAGGAGGATTTCGCGGTGGCGGAGTTCGACCTCACCTGTCCGAAATGCGGCGAGGTGGACACCGAGCTGGTGTCGGGACGCGAGTTCACGGTGGAGTCCATCGAGATCGAATAGGAGGCGGGATGGAAGTAGAGGTGCTGGAGGGCATTTTCGACGCCAACGAGAAGATCGCGCGGGAGAACGCGGACCTGTTCAGAAAACACGGGGTGCTTGCCGTGAACCTCATGGCCTCCCCCGGCGCCGGAAAGACCTCCCTCATCGCCGGCACCCTGGAGCGGCTCAAGGGCCGCGCCAGCGTCGGGGTCATCGAGGGCGATATCGCCTCCAGCGTGGACGCGGAGAAGATACGGGCTCACGGTGTCCCCGTGGTCCAGATCAACACCGGCGGGGCCTGCCACCTCGACGCGGTGATGATCCGCCAGGCCCTGGACCACCTCGACCTGCCGTCGCTGGACATCCTGATCATCGAGAACGTGGGCAACCTTGTGTGCCCGGCCGAGTTCAAGCTGGGCGAGTCCCTGCGGGCCATGATCCTCTCCGTGGCCGAGGGCCACGACAAGCCCCTGAAATACCCCCTGATGTTCAGCGAGTCGGACGTGCTGGTGGTGAACAAGACCGACCTCATCGGGATGGGGGACTTCGACCTCCAGGAGCTGCGGGACACCGTCACGCGCATGAACCCGGAGGTGGTCATCTTCGAGCTGAGCTGCCGCACCGGGGAAGGGCTCGACGCCTGGGCCGACTGGCTGGCGCAAAAAGCCGAGGAGTATAAGGCTCAGGCATCGAAAGCGTGATCCAAGGCCGGTATTATGTGAGCGATTGCGTCTAACAGCGACATCTAAAGAACGACCGGCGATAGTCAATAGCATTTCAACTGCCGTTGCATCATGGCCGACTATTGGGAGTTCTGACCTGTGGCGCTTTAGGCATCATTTGTTCCCCAAGCGACACCGTTGATCATCTGGCGATCCCTGCGAATATGAGGTCTATACAGGAGAAACATCTTATGCGCCAGTTATTAGAGATAACGTTGATCATCTGGCGATCCCTGCGAATATGAGCGGAGTCGTTGAAAGCGACGGGCTCGGGGCAATGGAGGCGATTTTTCGGCAGAATCGATTCGGAAAACCAACGTTTTTCCGCGGTGTTCTTCCCACCCTCAACCACCTCCGATCAGGAGATCGTCCTCCCGGGAAAGGAACGGAGGGCGGCAGCGATTGGGTGGCGATGAGGAAAAACTGGTGGTCAGTTGCGAGCAAGGCTCTCACCTGCCTGTATGAGCCATACAACCCACATTTGCGGCGAATATCCCTAGACGAAGTAGAACACGGCGAAAAGGACCGCCGCCAACATCAGCCTGTACACCGCGTAGGGCCTGAAAGTGCCGGTGGTGAGGCGGGAAAGAAGAAGCCTGATGGCCAGGTAGCCGGTCACCGTCGCGGCCAGTGCGCCGCAGAGCATGGGCCAGCCCGCCCCGGCGGGAATCCCCTCTTTGAGCAGCTTTGCTCCCTCGTACGCCGCCGCCGCCCCGATGATGGGCACGGAGAGGAGGAAGGAGAACTCAGCCGCCTCCCCGCGCTCCATGCCCGCCGCCCGCGCCGCCGAGATGGAGGCCCCGGAGCGGGATACCCCGGGCATAACCGCCATAGCCTGGGCCACGCCCACCGCCAGGGCCTGGCGCCACCCCGCCTCGCGCCAGGTGAGGGTCTCGCGCCCTCGGGCGTCGGCGCACCACAGGACGAGGCCGAACGCTGCCAGGGTCGCCGCCATGAGCAGCGGCATGCCCTCCATCATCTCCGAGGACTCCGCGAAAACCGCCCCGATAACCGCCCCCGGGACGGTGGCCAGGAGCAGCATCCACCCCAGGCGGGCGTCCACTCCGCCTTTCCTCCTGCCCGTGACCTCTCCCAGCCAGGCTACGATTATCCCCCAAAGGCGGCGCCGGTAGTGCCAGACCACCGCGATCAAGGTGCCCAGGTGCAGGGCCACCAGGAAGGAGAGGTCGGGCTCGCCCCATCCGAAGATGTGGATGAGGAGGGCTAGGTGGGCCGAGCTGGAAATGGGCCAGAACTCCGTCACTCCCTGCACCGCACCCAGGAGCAGGGCGGGAAAGATCCCCATCACGCCTCCCGCGCGGCTATGGAGCGCAAGAACTCGCCCCTTTCGGCCAGCATGGCCGCCACCCGCGCCGCCCGTTCGGGATTGGTGTAGATGCTTATGCGGTCCCAGGGGTATCCCGAGAGGTTGTTGCTGTCGGCGTCCCGCTGGGGCATGCCCACGGTCACTATGGGCTTGCCCTGCTCCTCCATGAGCTCCACCACCCTGCGGGCGAAATTGGCGCTTCTTTCCTGCACGTAATACCTGCGCGCCTTTTCCATGTCCCCCAGGGACTCACCCTCGACCTCCCCTCCCGCCAGGCCGAAGGCTCCCGCGGCGTTGATGGTGCCCAGGGAGACCACGGCGTCGTATTCGGGGCATTGGGCCAAAACCTCCAGGCAACGCGCGTGCTTGTCCAGGTCCAGGATGCCCACCATGTCCACGGGGTTTCCCTTGCTCCAGTATGAAGGGAGGATGGAGGCCAGCTCCTCTTTGACCCTCGCCGGCAGGGGCGCCACGTCGAGGCCCGCGCGCTCGCACAGGTCCGCGGCCACCACCGCCCAACCCCCTCCCCAGGAGAGGATGGCCGTCCTGCGGCCTCGCGATACCGGTAGCTTCACCAGCGCGTCGGAGAAATCGAGCATCTCCTCCGTGGTCTCCGCCCGGATCATGCCAGCCTGGCGGATCATCCCCCGGTAAATCTCCCGCGAGCCGGCCATAGCGGCGCTGTGGGACGCAGCAGCCCGGCTCCCCGCATCCGTGCCGCCCGCCTTATAGATGACGATGGGCTTGCGGGGGGTGATCTCCTCCGCCAGCTCCAGGATGCGGCGCGGTCGCTTGAAACCCTCCACGTAAAGGAGGATGGCCCGGGTCTCCACGTCGCGCGCGAAGTACTCAAGGTAGTCGGCGAAATCGAGGTCGCACTCGTTTCCGACGCACACGAAGCGGGAGAACCCTATGCCCCGGTATGACCCCCAGCCCAGCATCTGGGTGCCGAGGTTGCCGCTCTGGGCGGCGAAGGCCACGTGCCCCGGCCGCGGCTGCACCGGGGGCATGAGGGCGGTGAGGCTCCAGGGCGCGGAGGTGATGCCCATGGTATTGGGGCCCACCAGCCTGACGCCCAGGGAGCGCGCCTTCCTCACCAGGCTCTCCTCCATGGCCCGCCCCTCGGGAGAGGACTCGCTGAAACCCCCGGAGATGACGATGGCCACCTTCACTCCCGCCCGGGCGCAATCCTCCATCACCCCCTCGACCTTCTCGGCGGGGATGGTGATCATGGCCAGGTCTATCTCCTTGCCTATCTCCTCCATGCTGCGGTGGAAGGGTATCCCCTTGAGTTCCCCTCCCCGGGGGTTGACGAGGTAGAGCTCGCCTTTGTAGCCGTCCCTGAGGATGTTGCTGGGGATGATGCTGCCCCATTTCCCGAGGTTGGCCGATGCCCCCACGATAGCCATGCGGCGGGGGTTGAAGAGTGCCTCTACCGCCTTCTCGCCGTTGTTTTCCAAATCTTTCCTCCTTATCGCGGCCCGGGCGCACACCGCCTGTGCCTCGTCAGCCCCGCACCCCACGCTCCCTGTCATAAAACCCGGGGGCCGGGCCCGCCGCCACCGCCATCCCCGCGGGTGGCGTCAGAACCTCTGTATGCGCTCCGCCAGGCTCTTCCCCTCGACGAGAAACGAGTCGATCCTCCCGTTCAAACTCCCCAGGCGGTCCAGGGCCTCGGCATTGAGCATGCCGGCCTCCTTCACGGCGCCGGAGAACCATTCCCTGAAGCGCTGGTAGGGGCCCATGTCCTCGGGCTTTATCTCCCTGTCCACGCTGGCGGCGGCGTCATCTATGGAATGCAGGTACGCCATGAGGCGTTCCCGGTATTCCTCCAGCCCCTCCGGCGGCTCCATGCCGCTCAACTCACGGTAATAGCCGCTCATGGTTTTGCTGTCCTCCGTGGCGGCCGCCTTTATCTCCGCCACTCCCACGCCCTCCGATAGATTGGGAAGGGCCAGGTTCTCCACGTCGGCGAGCATGGGCAGGGCGGCCTCGAAGAACCCGATGGTGTTCTCGGCTTCGCTCATGCCGCGCACCCCCTGGGCATAGAACTCGAGCAGGTCAAGGTGCAGGGGGATCGCCTCGGAAGGCGGGTACATGGCGTCGGCCTTCTGCCATGCCGTGTCGAAAACCCCCGCCGCCTCGCTGAAAAGCTCCCTCAGCGAGGGAAGGTCATAGTAATCCCTGAGGTCGAGGTCCCCCATCTCCCCCAGGATCACCCCGAGGTCCCACGCCACCCCGTCATGCAGCTCGGAGACGGTCTTCAGGTAATCGGGCAACCCCATCTCCCCGCCGCTTCCGCATCCGTAAGAGAAGAACGCCAGGCAGGCGGCCAAGAGCAGAGCGAGCGTGCGTCGCATATCCATAACTCCCTCTATAAGGACAAGGCTCAGACCATTATAATATCCGCCCGGAACATGCTGAACACCCCGCGAAGGCGAGGGCATGCGGCGAAGGCGGCATAAACATAATTGGCAATTATGTTCAATATGACTTGCGGGTGGTGCTAAAATATTATCTACGGCCCGATAAAACGCAAGTGGGCGGTGGACTTTTGCACAGACGGGAATCTTTGAGGAAAGGCAACGGCGGCGAATCCGCGAGCAACGCCTACAAGGTGAGGATAAGCAAGGGGTTCGTGGACGCCTCCTTCGGAGAGGGCTTCCTGGTGGAGGTCTGGGACTTCCGCATGCAACGCCTGGTCTACGGGGAGAAGTACAAGGACCTGGGGCAGGCCCGCCGTCGCCAGAGGGAGATCAAGAGCGATATCGACAATATGAGCCTGGACCGCTTTCGCCAGGCCTACCTCTCCCGCCAACCCCGGTTTTAGATAACCCGGTTCTCCAGGTGCCTTCACGGATTCGATCGACCATGTTCGACCGTGTATATCAACAGTACCGATCATCCCCTGGGACGAAAGGATGCGCGAAGCCTCCGAGTCAGGCCGAGATGTTCCAATGGCATACGGATGGAAATAACGGGATATAGCATCTTGAACCCGTGCGATGGCTTCCTGTCGGTGTACGGCGGGAAGCGACGTTTCAGGCGCCGGCGTCGCCGTCGGAGCTATATACGGCCAGGGTGGAGAGGGCGCGCTCTCTCAGCCTCTTCTTCAGCTCGGGCGGCGATATCACCTTCACCTCCGTCCCGTAGCTGAGCAGCTCCCGTTCCAGCCAGGAGAGGTTATCGGTGCGCAAAGTGCAGACCAGGCGTCCCTTG
>JACVJG010000131.1 GCA_015711875.1 Candidatus Solincola jinzensis
TCCCTAAGGCCTCCAGGCCCCTTTTTTCATCCCAGCCGCAAACCACGTTCATGCACTGTACCGCCTGCCCCGACGCCCCTTTCACCAGGTTGTCTATGGCGGCGGCCACAGTCAGCGTCCCCCTCTTGCCATCCAGATGCCACCCCACATGGCAGTAATTGCTGCCGCAGACCGCCTTGGTCTCCGGGAAGCGATCCCTTCCCAGGCAGACCACGAAAGCGCTGTCGGCGTAGAAATCCTCGTAAAGCCGGTCTATCTCCTCCGGACGCAGCGTATCGCCGGTGCGCACGTAACAGGTGGCCAGGATACCCCTGCTCATGGGCACCAGGTGAGGCGTGAACACCAAATGGCATGCCCTTCCCGCCAATCCCCCTATGATCTGCTCCATCTCCGGGGTGTGACGATGCGAGCCGACCCCATAGGGTTTCACGCTCCCCTCCGCCTGCGCGAAGTGGGCCGCCAGCGAAAGCGACCTCCCGGCTCCGGACACCCCCGACTTGGCATCTATAACCGCGCCCTCCACCCCAGGCACGCCGGCCCGCGCCAGGGGGGCAAGGGCAAGTATGGCAGCGGTGGGATAACACCCGGGCACCGCCACCAATCTCGCTCCTTCCAGCTCACTCCCCGCGATCTCGGGCAGCCCGTAAACCGCCTCCTGGAGCAATGCGGGAGATGAGTGCTCTGTGCCGTACCAGCGCCCGTACTCCTCCGGGTCTTTAAGGCGGTAATCGGCCGAGAGGTCGATCACCCTGGCTCCCGCCTCGAGGAGCTCCGGCACCAAGCGCATGGATTCGCCGTGTGGAAGAGCGACGAAATGGAGATCCGCGGCCTCCACGGCTCTTCCGATCTCGTAATCTTCATACCGCATATTTGCATAAGTATGCAAATGAGGATATAGATCTCCTACACGCTCTCCCGAGTAGGAATGCGCGGTAATGTATGTCACTTCAGCCTCAGGATGCAGGTTTATTATCCTCATCAGCTCAGCCCCCGTGTATCCGGAGGCCCCTATAACGCCGACCTTCATCTCCTTATCACGCTCCTATCCACTTAAAATAATATCTATTATTATGCATATTATTGCATCATGCGCAAGCCCCTCGGCAAAGCTTTTTCCTCCTTTTCTCCGCCGGCTCCTCACCCATGCCACCCGAGGAGCTCTCGCCATACGAGATGCGGGTTCTCTCCGTTCTCCCGACTAACCTCGGGCCCCAGAGATTCCCCAAAGGCTATGGCTTATTTCCCGGCAGGCATGGAGGCCCTGGGGCGTGATCTGGGAAGCGGGGGTGTAACCCCCGTATCTCCTCTTTCAGCTGAAGGTATGCGCCCTCCGACCCCCGGACACCCAGCGCTTGATGCGCTTGCAGGGCTGCCGGCATCCCAGGCTGGGGATGAAGCCGTTATGCCCTCCAACGCGACATCCGGGCTTACGTCGCCCCCTTCCATGGCGTTAAACACGCAAAGACAAGCATTCTTGGTATCCGCCGAGAATAAGGGCCTTTGGGCGAGGCGCGGACACCGTGGACAACAAGCGGCGGGAAACAGGTAGGTGCGTGGAGATGGTCCTTTCCCCATGGATCGCCCATCGCCTCCGGCGCCGGGGCAAACGGGATATATCGGGCGAAAACGCAACACACCGCCGTGTTAACGCCTCGGAAACACGCTATTCCACCCCTCGTTTTCCCACGCGCCGGCGTCAGGGGGACCGACGTCTTTCAATAAGGCCTCGCGGCTCGCGCCCGTCCCCTCTTCGCGGCTACCCGTTGCGCCACCCCGATAGTGGCCCACTCCAGGGAGTAGTCCTCCTCCCACTTGCCTGTCTTTATGTTCCATTCCGCCTGCAACAGCAGCCAAAGGATGTCGAGGTAATCGCCTTCTTCCAGGCCCGAGGATTGCGGCTTGAGCTTTTTGGCGATCATCCAGGCGCGGTTCTGGGGCACGGACATCTCGGCGGCTATCTCCCCTTCCGTCTTCCCTTCCTCACGCAGGGCGAAGTAGAGCAGCAGCTCGCGGAAGCGGCGGGAGAGGGCGTTGAGGAGATGGGTCGGGCGCTCCCCCTGTTCCATCAGCCTCCGCATCAGCCGCAACGCCGTCTCCACATCCCCCAGCGCCACCCGGTCCACGTATTCGAAAACCGACCGCTCCACCGAGGGGGAGATGAGGGCAAGGACCTCGTCAAGACCCACTTCCTCCTCGCCCTCGTGATAAGCGGCTATCTTCTCTACCGCACCCTCCAGGGCCATGAGATCGTCGCCCAGGGCTTCCTGCAGATATGCAAGGGCTTTTCCGGATACTTTCAGCCCCCTTTCCTTGAGCCTCGACCTCACCCATCCCGGGATCTGGCTCTTGGTCCTGGTCACCTCCTTGACCCTGCCCGCTTTCTCCACCATCTTCAAAAGGGTGGACCCTGGTTTGAGGTCAACCGCGGCCAGCACCAGCAGGGAGTTTTCAGCTGGATCATCCAGGTAGCGCGAGAGGAGCTTGAGCTCGGAGGCCGTTAGCCTTTGCGCTTCCTTGACTATCACATAACGGCGGTCCGAGGCCAGGGGCATGGTCTCGGCAGACTGCAGCACGCGCCCCAGCGGGTCCTCGCCGGCCTCGAAGACATCTATGTTGAACTCGGGGTCGGTCTTATCCGCCATGGCGGCACGGAGCCTCTCCACCTCTTCCTCCACCAGCAATCTCTGGTTTCCGTGTATCAGGTAGACAGGTATCTTGCCCAACGGGCTCATAACCGTTCCTTTCCGGGAACCCTCACGCTATGGGTCTGGGCCCTGCCTTTCGCACTCCACCCGGTAGCCTCCGTCACGGACACCGACAAATATATCACCGTGCTGATCGGTGCGATAGACGGCACACCCCGCACGCTCCAGGGCCTCAAGGGTGGCCCGCGCGGGATGCCCATAGGGGTTCCCCTCTCCCACGCTGACCACCGCCACGTCCGGATCGACCAGCGCGAAGAACTCCGCCCCGGTCGCAGCATACCCTCCGTGGTGTGGCACTTTCAGGACATCGCTCTCCAGAAAACGCGCGTTTCGCATGAGCGCCTCCTGACCCAGCTCCTCAACATCCCCCGGAAAGAGGGCGGTGAGCCCCGGAGCGCTCGCCCTCAAGACCAGGGAGCGCTCGTTGGCGGAAACCCCATCATGCATCCCTTCCGGCGGACCGAGAGCGCGCAGCGTCATGCCCCCGAGGAAGACCATGTCCCCTTCGCGCATGGCCCGAACGGGCACGCCCATCTCCTCCGCAAGAGCCAGCAGCCTCTCGCCTTCCTTTCCGACCTCCTCCACCGCCGGATACAGCAGCATGCCCACACCGCATGCGGCGAAAGCTCCCTCCAGGCCACCGATGTGGTCCATCTCCAGGTGGCTCACTGCGATCGCCTCCAGATAGCTGATCCCCCTCGAACGCAGCTCCGCAGCCAGAACAGCGTCATCCTCGCCTCCGTCGACAAGCACGCATGCGCCTGAGGGGGCACGCAACAAAGCCGCATCACCTTGGCCCACGTCCAGGAAAGCGATCCCGCTCCCGTCTACCCCGCCCGCTATCGCCGCCGGACGAGGCAAGCCAAAAAGGAGCGACGCGGCGAGGAAAAGCGACAGCGCCACCCTTCCCGCTCGCCTCCACCTCCCCTCGCAGAGGAATGCCGCCAGCAGGGCGGGATAATACAGGACCATCCAAAGACAGGGAAGTGGGAATATGCGGAGGACCGCCCATCCGGGCATCGAAGCGGCGCGTGCCACGCCGGTAACGGCTCGAGCGCAGAACGCGGCTCCCCGCATCAACGGACCGGCTGCCGGGACCCCCACCATCCCCAGAAGGGTGGAGAGCATGGCCATTCCCATCAGCGGCGCCACCAGCGGTATCACCAACAGGTTGCCTGCGGGAGCCAGCAGGGACATCTCTCCGAAATGGTGAAGAAGCAAGGGGGCGACGGACAGCTGCGCCGCCAGGGTGGCGGAGAGCAGGGAGGACGCGCCATGGCGTGCCCTCAGAAGGCGGCCCAAAGGGCGGTGCAAAACCGATATCCCGAAAGCGGCGGCGAATGAGAGTTGGAAGCTGACCCCTGTCGCAGCGCCCGGGTCCATAACCACGATGCACATCATCGCCACCCCCAGGGCGGGGAGGAAATCGAAGTCCCTGCCACGCATGTAGGCGGCAGCCGCCACGCCTCCCACCACCGCAGCCCTGATCACGGGGCTGGTCAGTCCGGCGGCGAGGGCATAGGTCGCCAGCAAAGGCGCCTGCATGAACACCACCAGGCGGCGGGGAAGACGCGCCCATCTCCCCATCCTTTCCAGGAAAGCAGCCAGAATGGCCACGTGCAGCCCGGAGGCGGCGCAGAGATGCACGAGACCCGAGAGGCGGAAAGCCCTCAGGTCACCTGCCCGCAGGAAACGGTAATCCCCCAGCACCATTCCCATTATCAGCCCCGCCTCTCCCGGGGATTCGCGCGACACCACCTCCCGCAGGGCTCCGCGGTAGGCGTTGGCGGCCTGCAACATGGGGTTGGGGGCAAAGCCCAGGCGCCTTATCTCCTCCGCCCTCAGGCTCCCGCCCGCCCCTCCGGACGCCTTGCCATAGAAGAACAGGGAGCCTCTCACTTCCAAGCGCTCCCCCCAGCGCAGCCCCTCGCCGTCATCCCCCTCGTATCTGAGGTTATACAGGTCCCCCTTTTTCGGCCCCTCTCCCTCCTCGATCTCCTCCACTCGGAAGAGATTCGTGACCTCGCTCCTGTCGCCGCGGCACCCGGGCTCGACGACCCCCTTGACTAGCACCTCCCCGGCCGCCCCCTGCCTGCCATGCCAGCGGGAATAGCGCGCATGCCCCAGGCATACTCCCACAAGCGCGAAAAAGGCGCACGCGCAGGCCAATCCCCTTTTCCAGCCCCTGGGTACCGACATGGCAGCCAGGCCGCAGGACACCAGGAACGCGAGCGACGCCCACAGCGAGAGCGGCGGCCCCACACATCCGGCCACTCCCCCCAAGGCCATGGCGCAAGCGCACCACAGAAGGCGCCCCCGGTAGGCGATGCGCTCCACGGCAGGGTTCAGACCTCCACCAGCTCTCGAATCTCCGCGAACTTCTTCTCCCCTATTCCGGACACCTGCCTGAGTTCATCCACGCTCTTGAAGCCGCCTTTGCTCTCGCGGTACTCAACGATGCGCTCGGCGAGGGTGGGACCTATACCCGGAAGTTTCTCGATCTCTTCGCGGCTTGCGAGGTTGATGTTCACCTTCCCGCTCCCGGTCCCCTGCGCCCGCCCAGCTGTTTCCTCGCCTAAACGAGGAACCTGGATCTTCTGGCCGTCCTGCAGGGGCTGCGCCAGGTTCAGGGCCTCGAGATCGGCTTGCTGCGTCGGGCCTCCCGCCTGCTCGAGCGCGTCGATCACCCTGCTACCCTCCCGCATACGCACCACCCCCGGGCTCATGACCTCACCCGCCACATAAACCATCACCTCACGCGGCGGCGGGGAAACCCCCTCCTGGCCATCTCCCGCCGGCACGAACTCCGCTGCGGGACGCGAAGGCGGCTTGAGGAGCAGGTACCCTCCCGCGAGAACGACCACCACACACATCGCCAGCACGGCTATCTGCCAGCGGGGAAGCCCCGCCACCCGATCGAGAAACGCGGTGAACCTGTCCATGAGCGACATCCGTTCTCCCTCCGTTCCCATACTCAGACATACCTCACGCCTGCTTTATTTAGCGGCGCCATCAGCCCGCCCGGCCATCCTTATATCGCCAGACCGCCCAAGTCCGGCCTGCATGCTCGGTCTGTTTCCCTGCCTGCGGTCCGGGGACAGGCTCGCGTCTCCCGCAGGATTCACGGGAGCCTTCTCCGCTTCTCGCCCGATCTCCGCCAGGAGGGCATGCATATCGCCTCCGAAAGGAGGCTGGTGGCGGAGTCTCCGGGATGAGCTGGCTATGGGTAGATATGGCGTCTGCCCATCGCCAGGCTAGGCGATACCGCGCAAGGCCTTCACGAGAGCGACACGCACCTCGCCCCGCGCCCATATGGCATTCTGACCGGGCGTGGTGCCTCCATGTGACCAGGGCTTGATGGGACCTTGGAAACCACGGGCGGCGCCACGAGAATCACAGGCGTTATCTTCCATACGCCCGTTACGATTCCCCGCGCGGGTCGCAGCTCCCCCGAAGCGGCCGGTATGATCCGCGGTGGACCGCTCGGTCTTTATCCCGCACGGCGGCATCGGGACGGTGAGCCTGCTTCAGCGCACCACCACGTTCACCAGCTTGCCTGGGACCACCACCACTTTGGCGATGTCCTTTCCGGCGGTGTACTCCCTCACGCGGCGGGAGGCCAGCGCGATCTTCTCCATCTCCTCGGGAGAGATATCCGCGTCCACCTCCACGCGCTCCCTCACCTTGCCGTTTACCTGCAGCACCATGGTTATTCGCTCCGCCCTGGCCAGATCGGGGTCGTATTCCGGCCAGGGTTGGGAATGCACGCTGAACTCCCCGCCGAGTTCCTCCCATAGCTCCTCGGCGATGAAGGGCGCGAAGGGCGCGAGGAGGAGGACCAGGGCGCGCATCGCCTCGTGTCCCTCATAGGTGTTGAAGGCATCCGGCGCCGCCTCGATCTCGCGGTACAGGCCGTTGGTGAACTCCATGATGGCGGCGATGGCGGTATTGAAGGCGAAGCGCTCTATATCCTCGGTGACCTTCCGGATGGTGCGATGGGTGAGATGGGAAAGGCGCTTCAAGGCCTCGGAATCCTGGGGCACCGGTTGGGTCTTGAAGGTAAGGATATCGAGATAGCGGTACACCAGGCGCCAGGCGCGGTTGAGGAAACGATGGGCTCCCTCGATGCCGGAATCGCTCCATTCCTTATCCGCCTCGGGCGGCCCCAGGAAGAGGATGAAGAGGCGCAGAGTGTCCGCGCCATAGGTGTCTATGAACTGCTCGGGGGTGATGATGTTGCCCTTGGACTTGCTCATCTTTGCCCCGCCCATCACCACCATGCCCTGGCACAGGAGGTTGGTGAAGGGTTCGGAGAACTCCACCAGCCCCAGATCCTTGAGCACCTTGGTGAAAAAACGCGAGTAAAGCAGGTGCATGATGGCGTGCTCGATGCCTCCTATATACTGGTCCACCGGCAGCCAGTAGCGCACCGCCTCGGGGTCGAAGGCCGCCTCCTCGCAATCTGGGCTGGCGTAGCGGATGTAATACCAGGAGGAGTCCACGAAGGTGTCCATGGTGTCCGTCTCCCGCTCCGCCTCTCCCCCGCAACGGGGGCAAAC
>JACVJG010000132.1 GCA_015711875.1 Candidatus Solincola jinzensis
GCCGAAAGCGAGAGCCCTTTCTCCCGGGCGTTTTCCCAGGCGGGCAGGCGCGTTGTCCGCTCGTCCAGCCGCTTCCGCTCCTCGCGCCCGCCGGGCGCGAGGAGCGGATCAAGGACGCCCTGGCACAGTTCCTCCGCCTGAGCCGCCGCTTTCTCCGCCGCCTCGTGGGCCTCGGCGATCATCTCCCTCCCGCGCCTGTCCCATACCAGTCCTTTCCAGCGGGTGAGCACCCCTCTATTGCCCGTGAGGTCCTCCAAGACTTTGGCCAAGTTTGACTGGTCAAAGGTAAGGCTGAAGGCCTCGGTGGCCACGTCCTCCAGGTGATGAGCCTCGTCCACCACCAGGGCTCGGAAGTCGGGAAGCACCGGGTTGGGGGATCCCGCCTGGGTCAGGAGGAGAGCGTGGTTGACCACCACCACCTCGCTGGACGCCGCCAGTGTTCGCGCGCGCTCCACCCAGCAGCGGGAGGCGAAGCGGCATCGGGAACGCAGGCAGTCCTCGGGAGCTGAGGACAGCTCCCAGAGCAGCTCTCCCAGGCGGCGGCGCAGGCCCAAAGAGATCTCCTCGAGGTCCCCCAAGGGGGTGCGGACCAGCCATGCGGCCAGGAACGCGTAGGAAAGCGCGGGTACGAGGACCCCGAAGCGCAGCACCGCCTCGCCGCGCGATAGGGAGGCGCACCATTCCGCCCACTTGCGCAGGCAGAGGTAGTTGCAGCGACCCTTGAGCAAGGCGTATTCCACCGTCCCCATAGCCTTGGAGAGCAGTGGCAGGTCGCGGTGGAAGAGCTGCTCCTGGAGGTTGCGGGTGTAGGTGGAGACTACCAGGGGTCCGTGGCCGCGGCGAGCGTGCAGGATGCCCGGCAGCAGATAGGCGAGGGATTTTCCCACCCCCGTGCCCGCTTCCACCACCAGGAAGGCCCCCTCCTCCAGAGCGCTTTCCACCGCCGCGGCCATGTCCGCTTGTTGAGGACGCGCCTCGTGGTCGGAGCGGAGGGCCGCCAGCGGCCCCGACGAGGACAGCAGCTCAGCGGCGTTCCCGGCGCTGCTCCGCTCCCCCCTGTCGACGCGGGCGGGAGCGCCCGACCGGTGGTCGCCATGATCGCATCGCGGCTCCCGGTCTTCCCCGTTGCAGGTCTCATTTCCCTTGGCGTCGTGGCGCCTTCCCGGTTCCTCGCCAGCCGCCTCAGTCCCCGGCCTGGATGAACGGGGCATTGGATCGGGTATCTTTGCCAGGGATTCCACGAGGTCGGGGAAGCGCTGGCTACCGGCCACGCCCGCGAAAAAACCTCGCCAGGGGGAGCTGGCCTCCTCCAGGGCACCGAGGACGGCGGCGCGGGCGCGCCACGGCATCTCCCCCCAGGCGTCGCGTAGGCGGTGGAGGATACGCAGGAGAAGGCGAGCATCTTCCAGCGCCTTCCAGGCCACGCTCTCTCCCAGCAGGGAAACGGCGAGGGAACGTAGGGAGTGGTCTCTGAGGTAGGGGGCCGCGAGCCAGGCTGGCTCAAGGGTGTCCAGGATCTCTCCCGCGGGAAGGCATCCGAAACGCCCCAGCAGGGGCTCCTCCATCTCCCGCGAGCCGTGGGCGATGACGGTTCCCTTCCCAAGGAAAGCGCGCAGCCGCTCCAGCGCCTCCCCGGGAGGAGCTCCTTTGCGGTATTCGTCTGCTGTCCTGCCGTTTATTTCCAGTATATGAGTGGGCACCCCGACCCCGGGATCGATAAGTGTCATGAAAAAATCTTGCTCGCGTCCGGAGCAGACGCGCAGCGCCGCCGCCTCAAGCGGCATGGCGGTATCGGGATCGGGGCCCGTGGCCACGATCTCCAGCACGCAGAACTCTGCATCCCACTCCAAGGCCGTACCTCTCTGTAGGGTATGCCATGCAGGCGCGTCCCCAGCCTCGGCGGCGCGGGGGCCGTGAGACCATTCAAGAACAACCGCCGGGGGCAGCTAGCCCTTGTAGATGGAACCGCGAACCTGCCGGAACCTGCGGCATAGCGAGCAAGCGCCGTAAAAGCTGGCCACATACCGGTGAGCCCGGCTCGCGGCCTGTGACCGGCCGGTTGTAAGGAAGAGCCCAAGGGATCGATCCGAGCCCAGCCGTCCTCGAGCCCGCGGCGCCAACCGCCCTAAGCCTCAAGTGGTCAAGAAAGGGCGCATTCCCTAAGCCGCGCTTGCCATGCGCTCTTCTGGGCCTCCAACCGAGCGTTCGCGGTTAGATAGAAGCCCACGCGTCCGCGCCTTCGACGGCCCCGATCTACCTACGGCAAATGCCTGTACGTGCCTTCCCTCGCGCCTCGCGAAAGGCATTTTAACATCCCAGGGCGACATCAACACTCCCGGGCACTGCGGTGGTAGCCGGCGGGTGGAGATGGGCGCAATAACACCGTCTTATGCCGATGCTTTCTATGGCGGGAGGTGATGCCCGCCGGGCGCAGAAGTCATTAGCGAGTACGCGTGTGCGGGCGAAGCGGGCGCAGGTCCCCTTCCCGGCATTGGTTTAGGGAGGAGAGGAAAGAGATGAAGATAGTGGACGCCGAGGCATACATCTGCCACTTTCCCCTGGCGGAGCCCTTTCACCCCAGCTGGATCCCCGGGCTTCCCCTGCAGAACAACAGCGCGGTCATCCTGCGCCTTATCACCGACGAGGGGGTGGACGGGGTATGCGCGGGCATGGCCTTCACCCAAGAGTGGAAAGGGGTGCCGGATCTCATCAAGCTCTTTCTCATCGGCAGGGACCCCTTCCAGGTGGAGGATTTCGTGCAGGTCCTACGCTCCGCCAAAGTGATAGGCTTCCGGCCCTGGTTCGTGGAGGTCGCCTTCTGGGACATCATCGGCAAGGCCACCGGCCAACCCGTGAGCCGGCTGCTCGGGGGCGCGAGGGAGCGCGTGAAGGCCTACGCCTCGACGGGAGAGCTTCGCGACCCCGAGACAAGGGCCCAGGACGCCCTCCGCTTGGTGGAGGAGGGCTTCAAGGGCATCAAGCTGCGCATTCGCAACCAGGACCCGCGCGTCGATCTGGCGGTGGTGGAGGCGGTGCGAGTGGCGGTGGGAGACGAGGTGGAGATCATGGTGGACGCCAACCAGGCCTGGCTCATCCACGGCTTCGGCGCCTACCCCAAGTGGGACCTCAAGCGGGCCATGCATATCGCGCGCGAGCTGGAGGAGCTTGGGGTGCTGTGGCTGGAGGAGCCCCTGCGCATGCGCGACTACGATGGGCTCTCGCTCCTGCGCGGCTCCACCTCGGTGGCCATCGCCGGCGGGGAGCTCAACGACGACCTGGATGATTTCCGCGAACTCATAGAACGCGGCTGTTACGACATCATCCAGCCCGACGTCACCTTCGCCGGTGGCATACTGGCATGCCGCAAGATCGCCGGCATGGCCGAGGCGGCGCATATCACCTACAACCCACATACTTGGACCAACGGCCTGGGACTCGCCGCCAACCTCCAGCTCATGGGGGCTATCCCCAACTGCACGCACTGCGAGTTCCCCTACGACCCGCCGGGGTGGGTGCCCGAGGGCAGGGACGCCATGCTCACCGAGCCCATAACCATCGACTCCGAGGGATACGTCCCCGTGCCGCTCAAGCCGGGTCTTGGTGTGGAAGTGGACTGGGAAAAGGTGCGCGCGCACGGCGAGAGGATAGCCTGAGAGCACGCGCTGAGGTCGTGAGGACCGGCGGTCGTTCAGGAGGCCGGGAGGTTTGAGGGAGCGTCCGCGTTGCCGGAAAACACGGACGCGGGGAAGGGGGCAGCGACAAGGTTGAAGGATGCTCCGACAGCGGGCCTGCCCGCGAGGATGGGAAACCCAGCCCTTCCCCGTGCCGGCACTTAACACAACACAGGGCTCCAACAGCGGGCAGGTTCGGGTAGATGGGGAACGCGGGGGGTGGGCAAGACAGCCGCTCGCGGTGGTGTGCGCGCGAGATGGGTTGTGCGCGCACATGCCTTTCATAATAATTAGGTTGACGCGAGCAGGTCCGCCAAGAGGAGGGATGCGCGAGAGTGGAGGAAAAAGCGGCCCGAGGCCCCATGAAGATGAAGCAGCTCTCCCAGGCGGCGGGATTGCCCGTCAGCACCATCAAGTTTTACATGTCCAAGGGCCTTCTCCCCACGCCCCGGAAGGAGAAGCCCAACGTCGTTTTCTACGACGAGGCGTTCCTCAGGCGCCTCCTGGTGATCAAGAGCATGCGCGCGGAGGGGCTTTCCATCAAGAACATGAAGAGTATCCTCGAAAGATATCCCTTCGAGGGGGTGGAGGACTGGAACGAGTTCCGGGAGCGGGCGCGCAGCAAGGAGGCGCACGAGCTGGGTGATGAGGAGCGTCTGGCAGCCATGAGCGGGGAGGAAAGGCGCATGGAGGAGATCCTCGACGCCGCCTTCAAGGTCTTCTCCTCACGCGGATACCACAACGCCACCGTGGACGACATCGCTCTGGAGGCAGGCATAAGCAAGGGGACGTGCTACCAGTACTTTTCCGGCAAAGAGGACATCTTTATCGCCACCATGGAGCGCACCCTGGAAACCCTGCTGGCGGAGGCGGAGGCCGCGGCGGGCGATTCAAAGGATGCCCTGATCAGGATGGGGATCGAGGGGTTGACCTTTATCTCCAAGTACCGCGACCTGCAGTTCATGTTCATGGGGGTTATCTCGGAGGCCCTGGGTGGCAACGAGAGGTTGAAGAAGAAGGCAGCGGAGGTATTCGGGCGAGTGGCGGAATTCCTGGCTCGCGATATCGAGAAAGGCATCGAGGAAGGAGCCTTACGTCCCGTGGACCCCGTGACGGTGGCCTACGCCCTCATAGGCATAGCCGAGGTGGTGGCCAACCTCTACGTAGTCGAAGAGGACTTCGACGTGCTCTCCTTTTTCGTGAACCTAATGGACTTTCTACAACACGGGCTATACGCCTAACAAAAAACCCCCTACGAAGCAAAGGGCTTGTGGCACAGGAAACCGGTGTACGGCGTTATTATCGTCCCATGTAATACCAACTTCCGGATGCCGGACCCCGATCTCCTGCTTGGGTTTTGCCGCTGTCCATGGTTGTGAACCGCCGGTTTTGGCGACCCCCTGCACGGGAGGTCCCGACCCCTGCATATGGGTTCTGAGGGCTTTGGCGTCACCGCATGTAGTCATTCATTCTCCGCGCTCAATCGGCAGTGCCGTTTTTCCTGTACTTTATGGAGATGAGCGATGGCCTCAGATCTGATCACACGCGGCTTCGAGAAACAGACTTTAACGGCGGTGGATGTTTACAAAGCCTTTAATAGTAAGTATAATGATACTGACAAGTCATAATAACTATCCGTATATTGTGAGTTAAGCCAGCAACTGATGGACGACCCTCAATGGCGGATCGGGCGGAAAGGTGCGTTGGGTGTTGTCAACGCCGGAGGGTGCGGTGGTATCGGTCTTGAAAGGCCGTATCCATTGCCGTGTGCGGCGAGCAAGCTTTAACAAGAGCTGGAGTATCTTAACGAAGGTGTTCGAATGATCTGGTCCCGACCGCGAACCACCAGGGAGCGCGGCGTGAGTCTCACAGGAGGTTGGCATGGCTGACTATGACGCGATAGTGATAGGGGCGGGCCTGGGAGGCCTGACCACGGCGTCCCTTCTTTCCAAGAACGGCTTCAAGACCCTGGTCCTGGAGCAATCGGACATCATCGGGGGTTGTTGCTCAACCTACGAGAGCCAGGGGTACCGATTCGACGTGGGCGCCTCCATCGTGGAGATACTGCACCCCATGGAAAGGTTCTTCGAGCTCATGGGCAAGCGCAGGGAGGACTATATAGAGCTCCTGCCCTGCGACCCCATCTATTCTTTCATCACCGAGGACGGCAGGAGGTTCTCCTACCCCACCGACATCGATGAGACCACCAAGGTCATCGAGTCCATAGCCCCGGAGGACGTGGAGGGCTGGAAGAAGTTCGCGAGCCTGGGCTTCGAGATGATCGACCGCATGATGGACGCCATGATGCTCTCGCCCATGAAGACCATACCCGAGGCGCTGCGCATGGTGGTGAAGAACCCCGAGGCCATGCGTTTCCTCCCCCTGCTCATGCGCACCCATCAGGCGGTGACGCGCAAGTATTACCGCAACCCCGTGATCCAGTCCTCGGTGGCCTTCCAGTCCTATTTCGCGGGCGCACCGCCGGAGATAGGCTCCGGCATCTTCGGCTTCATCGCCCTTACCGAGCACCTGGGTATCTACTACCCCCGCGGGGGCATGATCTCCATCCCCGAGGGCATAGCGAACGCCGGCAGGGAGCACGGCCTGGAGGTGCGCACGGGTTGCAAGGTGGAGAAGATACTCCTGGAAGGCCGCAGGGCGCGCGGGGTGCTGCTCGAGGACGGCAGCGAGATCACCTCGGACCTCGTGGTCTCCAACGTCAACGCCAAGGTCGCCTACCTGAAGATGGTGGGCCCGGAGAACCTGCCGCGCTGGGCGGTGAAGGCCATCTCCAGCTATCGCCACTCCATGCCCTGCCCCATGATCTACGTGGGTTTGGACACCAGGCCCGACCTGGAGGCCCACCACACCGTGGTCACCGGCTCCATCGAGGCCATGAACAAGGTCTGGAACGATTACTACACCAAGGACCTCATCCCCAGCACCGCCATGAGCCTCATCTGCTGGCCCACGGAGGCCGATCCCTCCCTGGCCCCGGAGGGACACCATATACTGAACTTCCTCTGCAACGCGCCCGCGCCCTACGCCCCCCTGGGGGACAACTGGGACCGCCTCAAGGGCTGGTACCGGGAGGAGGCCATAAAGAGCCTGGAGCGGATGGTGCTCCCGGGCATCCGCGACCACATAACCTACATGGAGGTCTCCACCCCCCTCGATTTCGAGCGTAGGCTCCTGTCACCCCAGGGGTCCATATACGGGCTGTTCTCGGACATGACCTCGCTGGCGTTGTTCCGGCCTCACGCCCGCTCGCGGGTGATCGAGGGGCTGTATCTCACCGGCAGCTCCACCCACCTCGGGGGAGGGGTGCCCACCACCATCGCCTCGGGCATCATCACCTCGGGATATATCCTCAAGGACCGGGGGTGAGGCTGGAGGCAGCGGGAGGAATTTGCGCGCCAAGGTTTAAGGTACTTAAGATGCAGGAGGTATGTGGGATGAAAAAAATGAGGAAGATCTTGCTGGCGGCCGGTCTGCTGGGGCTGGCTGCCGCTTACCTGGCCGCGGACGAGAGCACCAAGCGATACATCGCGCACATAGGAAAGCAGGTGCCTTACCTGCCCTACCGC
>JACVJG010000133.1 GCA_015711875.1 Candidatus Solincola jinzensis
TATTCGATATCTTGCCAGGGGCACGGATCTTCTCACCACTCACGCCAGCTCAGACAATATCCTTTCGGTTTCTCAACCATGCCCATCCCAACAGGGAACATGCGGTTTTTGTCCCAGCCTCCATCTTCCACGCAAGTAAGGCACGCCGTACCCACGCACGGTTATACGAAAGCCTCCCCCGTCTGCCATGCCCGAAGCAACCTCGAGGCATCTTCCACCCTCTCCGTCCACTCTGGGGACGCTTTCTCGATAAAACTCCGTAGGGCCGAGGCGGCAGCATCGCGGTTTCCCAGCTCCTCCTCCACCGCCGCCAAGTTATACCAGGCCTCCGGCAGCTCCTCGTCAAGCTCCAGAGCGCGCAGGTAGCTTTGACGCGCCTCCTCCATCGCCCCCAGGCGCGAGAGGACGTTGCCCCTCTCGTTCCATGCCTCCGCCGCCTGGGGATCGCGGACGATGGCCTCCTCCACGCATTCCAGCGCTCCCTCTAGATCGCCCGCTTCCTCTTTGCACACCCCGAGCCCCAGCCACGAGGCGATATCCGCGGCGTCTTCCTCCAGCGCGCGCCTGAACAACCCCTCGGCTTCTACGTATCTCCCCGTCTCCACGCAAACGGCGGCGGTGGAGGCAAGGATCTCAGGGTCTCGCGCGTCCAGCCTCAGCGCCTCGCGAAAGCACCCCAGAGCCTCCTCGCTTTTGCCCATCTCGGCGAGCAAAGACCCCCTGAGGCGCCACGCCTCCGCGTTATCGCCATTGGCATCTAGGGCTTTTTCGTAACAGGCGAGCGCCTTTTCGGCCTTGCCCAGAAGCCGGCAGCAGTTCCCCCTCTCCAGCCAGGCCTCGTCGTCTTTGGGGTCGCGGCGCAACAGGCTGTCGAAACACCTCGCCGCCTCCTTGACGCGCCCGAGGCCGCGAAGGCACAGGCCCTTTCTCAGTTCCTCCCATCGCGATTCCCGGGAAAGGCGCGCGGCCTGTTCGTAGGCCTCCACAGCCTCCTCCAACCTTCCGTCCAGCTCCAGGCAGAACGCGAGGTTGAAGAGCGCTCGTCCCTCGAGGGGATCTACGCGCAAGGCCTTTTCCATGCACGCCACGGCATCGCCGTAAGACCCCATTCCCGCCCGGCAAGCGCCAAGCCCTATGTGGGCGGCTGCCAACATCAACGCGTCCGTTCCCTCCTTCAGCATGGAGATAGCCCGCTCGAAGCAGGCAGCCGCTTCCCCCAGCCTGCCCTCCCGGTCCAGGATCACCCCGCGGTTGTACCAGGCTTGCGCATCCAAGCCCCCTACCCGCAGGGCGGCAGCCACGCATGAAAGCGCGCCCTCCGCGTCCCCTGACATGCTGCGGATTATGGCCACGTTCACCCATGCCCCCACCGCACCAGGGTCTTTCTCCAGCACGCGCTCGAAAACTGCAAGGGCTTCCGCGTGCTCCCCTCGCAGTGCATGCTCCAGCCCGCTCGCGAACGCCGCCGCAACCTCATCGGAACCCGCGCTCCTAAACTTCCTCCTGCCCTCTATGCCACGTGGGCTAGCCACCGCATGTCCCGTCTCATCGCTGCCGCGGGCATCAAGCGCCCAGAAGTGCTCGCACCTGCGCAGCCCATCGCACAGGTTCAAGGCCTTATAGAGCAGCGCCGTGCTTCCAGGATCCAGGGAAATGGCCCGCGAGAGCAGGCGCAGGGCGTTGGAACGCATTCCTCTCCGGTCGTAAAGACGGCAGAGGTATAGGTAAACCATGGCTTTCAGGGCGCCGTCGAGGCGATCACCATAGCGGTCAAGCACATATGCGTATAGACGGATGTAGTCGTCCTCCCATTCCTTGGTATGGCGGTATATGGCGTTGCCGCCATGCACCCTGTATCCCACCAGTTCCTCAGGGATGAATCTGTAGAGACGTTCCGCCGCCAGGTCGAGAAAGAGCCGGAAATCGTTGTTGTACCTCAGGGTCTCGTCATATCCTATCCGCTCCATGGCCTCTCGCCTGACCGCTATGCTGCTGTGGAGCACGTAGTTTTTCGCTACCAGTTCCTGGAATATATCCCCGCCTTTCCTCTTTTTCTCCGCGCCGTAATGGGCGGTGAAGGTCTTCCCAGTGCGCCTGCCCTCCGCGTCCACCAGGGCGCCCTCCGTCCACACCACCACATCCTCGTTTTCCCGCAGAATCTCCCACTGCCGCCTCAGTTTCTCCGGCATCCAGAGATCGTCGGAATTGATGACGGCCACAAACCTGCCCGTGGCGAGCTCCAGGGCTTCGTTCAGGGTCCTTGATATGCCCCGGTTCGCGTGGTGGAAATAAGCCCTCACCCTGTGGTCTTTCTCGGCATAACGCTTTACGATGGCGGGGGTGGAGTCACGGGAAGCGTCGTCTATGACGATGAGCTCCAGGTCAAAGAAGGTCTGACCGAGCACGCTCTCTATGGCCTCGGCCACGAAACGCTCGTGGTTGTAAGCGGGCATGAGAACGCTGAAGGTCACCAAATGCGGTCCTCCCCTCGCCGCTTCCCCCGGCCACCAAGGCACGAAGGCAGGCCGGGCCTTACCATCAAAAAGGATATACTCGAAGCGGGAACCCTTTATCACGCAGATGGGGGAGAGCAGCGCGGCCAAAGCGTGCAATTGTCACCCAGCACGCCAGGTGCCCCTTTCCCCGCCGCCATGGCGGCCTCACCGTGATAAGCGCGCCGTCTATCCCACATGGGCCGCGCGGCGAGCTTCCATGCCATGCGAGGAATGCGCAGATAAGGACATTCTAGGTCTTGAAGGCTCTTGGGCGCTTATGGCTCGAAATAGCCCGTTGAGAGAGCGTAAGCCAACACCCCCGTATACACGCCGTTCACGAAGGCCTGGAGGGACACCTTGTCCTTGAGCATGCGCTGCATATCGGCGCACCTGTCCCGCCACCCTTCATGGTGGTTGAGCCGCAGGACCCCTTCCTCAACGTTCTCCACTAAGGCCCCCGCCTCGACCAGGACCCGCGCCTCGGTTTCCAGATCCTCATGCCTCAGCTGCATGCGCGACGGGAGCTGCACGAGCGCGCACCCCTTTTCCCCCGCCTCGGCCACGGCGAGGAGGATATCGGCCTTCTCCAGGCTGTCCACGCCACAACCCGCAAGCCCGGCCGCCTCCCTCATCCCCGCCAGCGGGAGAAGTAAGCGGGCCTTCTCCTCCAGGCTCTCCCTGGAGGTCAGGAAATCTATCAAGGCCACGAGGAAATCGAAGTCGATGGGCTTGATGACGTAAGCGTCGGCGCCGCGCAGGAAGGCTTCCTGGATCTTATCCAGCCCGCTTAAGCCGGTGACGCAGACCACGGGTATCTCCCGCAACCCGCTTTGCGCCTTCATGGCCTCCAGGAACTCGTACCCGCTCATGACCGTCATGCGCAGGTCCAGAAGTACGAGGTGGGGGAAGATCTGGTAGAGGAAATCCAGCCCCCTCGTCCCACGCTCCGCCTCGATCACCGTGTATCCCTCGGCCTCAAGCATGCGCGCCACCAGGCGCGCCATTTCCGGCTCGTCCTCTATATAAAGAATGCGTTTGCCCTCACCCGCTTTTCCCATGCGCCCCCCCACCGAGCTCGCCCATCATCCTCTCCGCCTCCCGCGCACCCTCGAAGCTGGAGCGCGCTGCCTCCTCGTTGGCCCGCCTGATCTCCTCGTATACCTCCTTGCGGTGTACGGTCACCGAGCGCGGGGCCTTGATGCCAAGGCGCACCTTGTCGCCTTTGATCTCCAGCAGGCATACCTCCACCTCGTCACCGATCATCACGCTTTCGTTTATCTTCCTGGTGAGAACGAGCATCCCTGCCCCTCCGGCTCCATGTTTCAGGCTTCTTCGCCCGCCTCTTCCACCTCGGATGGAAAGACGCGGTGCCTGGTGTTGTACTCGGGATTGAGCAACACCACCTGCTTGGCCTTGCGGGTGTTGAGGTTCACCACCGTGGGCCCCTTCAGGTTGACGGTCATAAGCTCCACCCGCTCCGGCACGGTGACGAAGCAGAAGACGGAGAAATTATACGGCTCCTCCAGCTCCAGCGCCTCCACGTCCTCGTCCGGGATCTCCGGCGCGTAATCGGGAAAGAAATTCCACGGGTCGGTCACCAAGAAGGCCAGGGAGGGTTCCTCCAGGGACTGCAGCCACATGAACGGCCCTTTGCGGTGCTCCAGCAGCACATAGTCGCGGTAGGCCGGGAACCCGAGTATCCCCTCGATGAAGCTGATCACCTGTTCCTCGGAGTACTCTATACTCCCCAGCTTGGCGCTCTCGTACCTCAGCATATCTTCCCCTCGGCTTTCCCAGCGTATACTATCACACAAGCGTGATCCCGTTCCCTCCACCAAGTGGTTGATTTGCCATAAACCCCGTTTTCTCCACGCAAACTCCTTGCCGAAAACATGATACCCTCATGACGAGGTTTTGTCCTCGCTGCAAGGAACGGCATGTCTCCCGCGTTCACGCTCCTCACCCAAGGTAATCCAGCAAGGAGGGGAGTATCACCCGCGCGCATGCCGCCAGCGAAGCCTGGTAGGCGCTTTCCTTCAGGTTCAAGTTCATGGCCGCCTCCGCGATGTCCACGTCCTCGGCCTCGGAGAGCAGGGTTTTTTCCCTCTCGATTAGCTGCGAGATGAGGTTCTCCATGCGCTCCAGGCGGTTGGTCGCTGAGCCAACTACGCCGAGCTTTTCCACCACCCTGTCCATGGCGTCGTCCACCGCCTGCAGCAAGTCCCCCCCACCGCCTCGATATCTCCCGCCCTTACCGCCTGGGCGAGGTCATAGAGGAGCTTGAAAACGTTGGTCCCGGTGGCCCCGATGTTCATGAAAGCTTCCTCGCCGGTCACGTTGACCGCCAGTTCGGCTCCTGGGCCGATGTTCACCTTGATGCTCTCAGCGTTGCCGTTGTAGACCACGTCGCTCCCCGTCCACTCGAAGGGCGCCTCTCCGGTGCGGGTGCCAGAAAAGACGTAGCGTCCCGAGAACTGCTGGCGGCTCAACTGCATGATGGTGTCCCGGAACTCGTCGATGCGCAGGGCGATGTTCTCGCGGTCGGTGCCCGTGAGGTAGCCGTTGGCCGCCTGAATAGCCAGGGTGCGCACTTCCCTGAGGGCGTCGACGACGTTGCTCAAGGCGTAGTCGGTGGTGGAAACCCAGCCCCTGATCTCGCTCACGTTGCGCGAGAACTGCTCCAGCACCATCACGGCGCCCCTTGAGCTTATGGCCCTGTGGGTTGCAAAGGGGTCGTCTGAGGGGCGGTTCACCCGCTTGCCCGAGGAAAGCTGCTCCTGGACCGCCATCACGTCCCCGAGAACGCGTTGCAGGTCGTTGAGGGAATTGTCGCTTATCATGCGGTTGGTGATCCTCATCCTTCGGCCCTCCCTATCTGCCCACTATACCCATGCCGTTGATGATGGTGTTGAGGGCGTCGTCCATAACGGTGATCGCTCTCGCCGCAGCCTGAAATGCCCGCTGCGCCTCCTGCAACCGCACCATCTCCTCGTCGATGTACACGCCCGAAACCGATTCCCTCCAGTTCTTTATCTGTGTGAGCAGCACCTCGGTGTTCTCCACCTCGTTCTCCATGGCCTGGGCGTCTATTCCCACCCTCGCCACCACGCTGCGGTAGTAGTCCTCGAAGGTATAGGTTCCGCCTATCGTCTTCTCCTGCCTCAACAAGGCGATGGCGCGCGCGTTCTCGGCGTCCCCCTCGCCGCTGCCCGCGGACGCCGCTATACCCTTGGGCTCGGCGGCGATATGCGGGTTCACCGCCATGTCCGCCATGGAGGTGCCGGTGAAGAACGCCTCGTACGCGGTACCGGCAACCGGATTGCCGTCGAGGTCGTATCCGGCGGCATGCTGCGCGTTCACCCCCTGGATGATCGAGGCGGCCAGCGCGTCCAGGTCCGCTACCAGATCGGGGATATATGAATCGCGCATCTCCAGCATGGATGCCAACTTGCCGCCGTTTATCCCCAGGGGTTGCGCGTCGCTTTCCCATACCAGGGCGTGAAAGCCGCTTCCCGTGGCCTCGGCCTTGACTTCGTTATAGTCGTCCCCCATCACCAGGGCGCGGTTGGCGATGAACAGGCTTACCCCGCCGGCTTCCTCCAGCCTCACCCGCACGTCCACGTAAGACCTCAGCTCGCCGACCAGCCTTTCCCTCTCGTCTATGAGGTCGTTGGGGTTCATCCCCCCCGCCCTGGCGCGCGCAATGCGGGCATTGAGGGACGCAACCGCCGCGGCCATGCGGTTGATGGCCTCCGCGCTCTGCTCGATCTCAAAGTCCAGGTTCTCCCTGGTACTCGCCAGTTGCCGGCTCATGCGGTTGAAGATCCCGGCCAGGGTATCCGCCTGGTAGACAAGGCTCTGGCGGACCGCCAGGCTGTCGGGGTTCAGGGTCAATTCCTCCCAGGCGTTCCAGAAGGCGGCCATGGCCGCACCCAGGCCCTCCTCGCCCGGCTCCCCGAATATCCCCTCCACCTGGGATACCGTCCACGAAGCCTGCCTCTTCTCCGCCAGGACGCCCGATTGCTCGCGCAACTGGGCATCTATGAAGAGATCGGCCACACGCGTCACCTCTCGCGCCTCCACGCCGGTACCCTTCATCAAGGCCCCCACCGGGCCCGCCAACCCGGGCATGGTGAAAGGCACCCCGGGGGTCAGCAGCACCCTCTGGCGGGTGTACCCCTCCGTAGAGGCATTGGCGATGTTGTGGCCGGTGGTCTCCATCACCTGCCTCTGGGCTCGCAGGCCCGAGAGGGCGATCTGCAATCCGAAGAAGGTAGAACTCAATCCCGCTCCCTTCTCATGCCGAAAAACTCAAGCGATAGGGGTCGTTGCTTCCCGTCACCGCGGTACCGTCATCGCCATAGATGACCCAACCTCCCAAGAAGTTCATGAGGAAAGAGACGAGCCTCTCTATCTCACGCCCCATCGCGCTGAGCAATGACACGTTCGCTGCCTGCGTCACCGCCAGAGCGCGCGCCGTCTCGGCCAACCTGGCAATCTTATCCATAAGGTCGGTCCCGTAGAGGGAATCCACCCGGGCCATGTACTGGAGGATATCCTCCCGCGTGTCGCACGGCCCCGCGCCGCCCGTGTGCGCGCAGGCCAGCAGCTCGCGCCCCGCCGCCTTGATGCCCTCCGCTATGCGCGCCGTCTCCGCCGCGAGGGCGTTAATCCTCGCCACATCCCCCGCCATCGCCGCCTCGCGCGTGCGCTCCGATACCAGCAGCGCCTCTCCCACGCAGGCCAGAAGCTC
>JACVJG010000134.1 GCA_015711875.1 Candidatus Solincola jinzensis
GCATGTGCTCACGCTTGTGCTCCAGGCTCAGGTTGACGAAGGCGGCGCGCAGGGTGGTATCGGTGACCGGGGCCCTCTCCCCGAACATCCACGGCGTGAAGAGCAGCCGCCCCGCGCCCGGCGGCACCTCCGCGGCAGCCCGGTCCAGGGCCAGGTAGTCGTGCCCGTCCCCGCCCCGCCCTTCCCGGCGGGGTAAGGCGAGCTCCCTGGCAAACCATTCCAGGCAGACGCCCGCCGTCTCCGATTCCCCGATCATCAGGAACATGCGCGGGTCGGCGGAGACCACCGGGGCTATGCCGTGCTTCCCGAGGTTGCGCGGCCTGGCCACCGAGACGCACAGCCAGCTCGAGGTGCCGATGTTGATATGGGCGTCCCCGTCCTCCAGCGCCCCCGAGCCGGTCGCCGCCCCGGGGATGTCGGCCATGCCCGCGATGACCGGCGTGCCCGGCCGCAGACCCATTCCCCTCGCGGCCTCCTCCCGCAGGGGACCGGCCACCTCCGCGCATCCCCGCACCGGCGGCATCTTGGCCAGGGAGATCCCCAGGACCCGGGCGAAGAGCGGGTTCCAGTCGCGGGTGCGGCCGCTCAAGATGCCGGTCCCGCCCGCACCAGTTTGGTCGATGACCATCTCCCCCGTCGCCCGCATGACCAGGTACCCGGTGGCATCGAGGAACTTATGGGTGCGGGCGTAGAGGTCCGGCTCGTTCTCGCGCAGCCAGGCCAGCTTGCACACCACGTCCTTCCCCGAGGGCACTGCCCCCGCCAGGCGGGCTACCAGCCTTTCCCCTCCCAGGCGGCGGACGAAACGTCGCGCCTGCTCGTCCGCCCGGCTGTCCATCCAGATTATGGCAGGACGCAGTGGCGCTCCGGCGGCGTCCACGGGGACCACCCCCAGCATCTGGCCGGCGAAACCCATCCCCACCACCCGCGCGGGGTCCTCCCCGCTCTCCTCCATCAGCCGCGCCGTCACCATCTGCGCTGCGCGCCACCAGTCCTCGGGGTCCTGTTCCGCCCACCCGGGGCGCGGATGGTCAACAGGGTATGGCTCGAAGCCCGCGGCCAGCAGCTCGCCATCCGCGGTCGCCAGCACGCCCTTGCAGCCGCCGGTGCCGATGTCGTGCCCGATGACCAGCCTCCGCTCCATCCCGCTCCTTTCTCATCCCGCCGCCGGGCAGGGCGTCCCGTGCATTATCCCGTGCATTATTTTGTGATCAATGCCGCCGGATTACCAGGATGACGATCGCGGCGGGAAGAGACGGTCTCGCGTTTTTCATCTCCCACTGCGTGGCCTGACCGCCGCTCGTGTTTTCACTATCCCGCTACCATGCTGGGCTGCCTCTCGCGCCCTATATCTCTCCCCCCGCGCCACCCCCGCAGCGGCCGAGCCGCTCGGAGAGCAGCAGCATGGCCGTTGCCCGGTCTATCTTGCCGGAGGCCGCTCGGGGGACCCTGTCCACGAAGAAGACATGGCGCGGCCGTTTGTATCCTGCCATGCGCTCGCGGCAGAAGTCCAGTATCTCCTCCTCCGAGACCGCCTTTCCCGCGACCGCCTCCACCAGGGCGGTGACCGCCTGCCCCCAGCGCGGGTCGGGCATGCCCACCACCGCCACGTCGAAGACGGCGGGGTGCTCCTTGATGGCCGCCTCGACCTCCTCGGAGTAGACCTTCTCCCCGCCGGTGTTGATGACGTAGTCCCCGCCGCGCCCCATGAGGTTGAACTTGCCATCGGCGTCCACGAAGCCCTCGTCGCCGACGAAGAACCAGCGCCTGCCGTCGACGACCCGGAAGTCCCGGGCCGTCTTGCTCGGGCATTTCCAGTAGCCCAGGGCCATGTATCCCCCGTAGACGAACTCCCCCACCCTGCCCGAGCCGGGCTCCACGTCCCGTCCCGTCTCCGGGTCCAGGACCCGGCAGGGGAAAACCGCCTTCGCGTGCAGGCCCCCCGACGCCCCGGCCAGCCTGGCTCCCGCGAGCTTGATCTCGTCGTCCGAGGCGGTGGTCATCTCGCTGAAAGCGGCGCTGGTCTCGCTGGCCCCCATCTCGTCGAAGACGAGCATGCCCGGGGCGTACTCGAGCAGTTCCCTCTTCACGTGCGGCGACCACCTGGCCCCGGAGGAGATGATGCCGAAAAGGCTCCGCGTCTCGTAGGTCCTCCCCTCCTCCCTCGCTCTCCTCAGCTCCTCCACCATGGGGACGGCGAAGGCGTCCCCTACGATGACCACGCTGTGCGCCCGCTCCCTCTCCACCGTCTCCCAGAACTCCCGCGCGTTAAAAGGGTGGGGCGTGGGCAGGAGGATGGTGGCGGCAGCCATGGAGGCTATCTGGGCGAAGCACCCCTCGTAGCCGGCGCCGTGGAAGAAGGGAGAGACCGGGAGCACCTGGATCCCCTGGTTGTCGCGACGAGCAAGTTTCACCGCCTTCATAGCCGCTAGGTTGCCGCTGATGGCCTTGAAACCTTGGAGGAGCGCCGTCTTGACGAAAGAAGATGCCAGGATCTTCCTGGCCGGTGCCGTGGTCATGAGCGAGGCCACCCACTCCCTATACTCCTCCCGGCCGATGAACGCGCTCAAGAACCCCTTGAGGTTGTCCCTGCTCAGCTCGCTCATGCGGTCGAGCACCGGCAGCATGCCGTTGACCATCATCATCTCCAGCCCGCGCAGGCGCTGCTCCCCGTCCCACACCGTGCCCTTGGGGTAGCCGGTGGTGCCGCCGGTGTACATGAGGTAACAGAAATCGTCGTTGTAGACCTTCACCGCGGGGTTTTCCTCGTTCGCGGTGAACACCTCCTCGTACGCCAGGGCCCCGGCTGGCACGTCTCGCGGCTCCCTGCCCACCCCGTAGACGACGCAGTGGCGCAGGGCGGGAAGCTCCGCCCTCACCGCGTCCACCGTGCCGGCGTAGTCCTCCTCCACGAAGACCACGACCGCGTCCGAGTCCTCCAGCACGTACTTGACCTCGCCTGCAACGAAGCGCGGATTGACGTTTACCGGCACCGCACCGATCTTGGAGGCCGCGAAGTATATCTCCATCCACTCGATGGAGTTGAAGCCCGAGATGGCCACGCGGTCCTCCTTGCCTATCCCCAGGCGCAGGAGGCCGTGGGCGAGGCGGTTGCAGCGGCGGTTGAACTCCCTCCAGTTAAGGCGGCGCTCTCCCTGCATGACGGCGGGCATCTCGGGCAGGTAGCGCGCGTAGCCCTCGAGTTTCCGCTTCCAGGTGTGGTTGGACTTCCTCCTCCCCGGGTAGCGCTGGCGGTAGCGGGAGAAGTCGTCGTGTTCTATCTCGCGCGCTCCCAGGATGTCTTCATCCAACATGATCATTCCCTCCCGGCTTACATGATCCGCCGATCATGCCCCGTCAAACCCCTCCCCGCCAATCTTTACCCTACGCGAACCCGTGTCAAACATGCCGGGGGCAAGCCCGCAGCGGGCTCGTTGAGCCATGGACGTGGAGGGTATCTGCGCGCCGGGGTCAGCGGGAGGCAAAGCCTATTCCTTATGACTTACCCCGCATACCTTACACCGCATATCCGGGCTGACGAACAAACCTGGCGCATAAGCGACCGGGGCGGGACATCCAGGTCCCGCCCCGGCTGGGTTCGCCCTTGCGAGGTCGCCCTGTCGGGTCTTTCGCCCCGCTCAGGAGGGTTACATCATCAGGTTGCCCAGGGACATGGCGAAGGGCATGTCGCCCTCTATCTTCAGCTTGCCGGTCATGAAAGCGGTGGGGCCGGCGAGCTCCCCTTTCTGCATAAGAGCCCAGTCCTCGAGGCCTATCTTGAAAGTCACCTCGGGAGAGGAGGCCCCGTTGAAGACCACTTTCAAGGGCACGGTGGAGCCGTCGGGCATGCCCAGCTCGACGTTCATGGTGCCCTTGGTGGAGTTCAGGGTGTCATAGCGCTTGCGGTTGGCGTTCTGGCCCATGTCCGTGAACATGTCCATGGCGCCCTCCATCTTGCCGGTAACCGCCTTGCGCCATGTGTCCTCGTCGATCTCCACCTTTATCATGGGGTTGTCGAGGGCTCCCTCCTTGACCTCCAGGTCTTTCGCGTCCTTGACCGTGATGCCGTACACGTAGGTCTGATCGCCCTTGATGTCGAACTCAACCGTGAAGACCGTGCCTTCCATGCCTGTGATGGAGGCGCCTGAGAGCTGTTCCTCCACCATCTTGGGCACCACTTCCTCGAAGTACTCCTTTACGCTAATGTTCTCACTTACTTCCATCCTTACCTCCTTCTTCGAGTGCCTGATTTCCCGCTTCAGCTCGGCTTTTACCCCCGATTCCGTCATCGGGGGACAGATCCGAAGCCTATTGTGGTACTGACATGTCATTACTATAATGCTATGCTACCCTAAAGTCAACCATGCTAAAAAGAAATGGATCGAGTTCTTCGCGGAGCTTTTCGCGACAATGAGAGGGTATGCCGCATGCGCGCATGCGTACGGGAACGCGGGCTTTCCATACAGCGTATGCGGGCTTAATCTAATGGCGGGTTTAATTTAATATAGAACCTGATCGATAAGCCCCGATCACGCGCCATAGCCGGCCGTGGCGATCGTGGAAGCAAGACTCGAGCCACAGGGGTTCTCGCCCCAGGAACACAACGGCGGCTGAACGCAGGAGAAACGCGGCTTTTGCGCAATACACGAGGAGTGAGCCATTGCCATGGACCAGAGGCTGAAGAACCTTGATTTCGCGTTCAACCCCCGCTCCATCGCCTTCATCGGCGCCACGGAGAACATGCGTAAATGGGGATTCCTTATCCTCAATAACCTGCTCACGGGAGGATATGAGGGAGACGTTTACCCTGTGAACCCCAATCGCGAAACCATACTCGGCCTGCGCGCCTACCCTTCCGTGCGCGAGATACCCGCGGAGATCGATCTCGCCGTGTTCACGGTCCCCGCCCGCCAGGTCCTCAGCTCCCTGGGACAATGCATAGAGAAGGGTTTAAAGGCGGGTTTGGTGATCACCGCCGGCTTCAAGGAGCTCGGCGAAGAAGGCGCGAGGGTGGAGGCCGAGATGGTGAGGATGGCGCGGGAAGCGGGCATTGTCCTCGTGGGACCCAACTGCCAGGGCATCTGCTGTCCCAAGAACCGCTTGTATCCGTGGATGCCCATCCTCTTTCACCCCGTTCCCGGCAAAATAGGCTACGTGGCCCAGAGCGGCAACATCCTCAACATGCTCATCGGACACGCGGTCAACGCGGGCCTCGGGGTTTCCAAGGCGGTCTCCAGCGGCAACGAGGCCGACCTGTCAAGCGAGGAATACTATGCCTATCTGGCCGAGGACCCCGATACCGAGGTCATAGTCTCCTACGTCGAGGGCATTCCTGACGGGCGGCGCTTCTTTGAGCACGCCCGCGCCGTGACCGGGAAAAAGCCCGTGGTGGTGCTCAAAGGGGGGAGAACGAGGTCGGGGGTGGCGGCGGCCAGATCCCACACCGGCGCCATGGCTGTGAGCGAGAAGCTCTTCGAGGCCGCCTGCCGTCAGGCCGGCATCACCCTCACGTCCTCCATAGAGGAAGCGGGGGTGACGGCGGCGGCCTTCGTCAACCGCCCCCTGCCGCGCGGAAAGCGCGTGGGCATCATCACCGGTGGCGGGGGGCTGGGGGTCATAGCGTGCGATTTCTGCACTGAGATCGGCTTGGAGGTGCCCACGCTTTCGAGGGAAACCCTGGGCAGGCTGGAGGAACTGCTTCCCGACTGGTGGGTGCCGGGCAACCCCGTGGACCTGGTGGCCGGACTCGACTTCACGGTCCTCAAGCCGGTGATCGAGATCCTCATGAGGAGCGGTGAGGTGGACGCGGTGATGTTCCTGTGGATAGGCGCCCCGCGCCGCAGAGGAGAGAAGGCAACGGTAAAGAGCGCGCGAGGCATGGACATCTCCGCCATCTGGAAGGCGATGGACCAGCATTTCATGGGCTTCTACAGGGAATTGAATTCCCTCATGCACGAGCTTCAGGTCCCCCTGTATATCGCCACCAGCATCCAGATCGATGAGGAACAGAACGGGGACGGCTGCCAGCCTCTCGTGTTTCGCGATGTGGAATCGACCTGCCGCGCCATCAGCGCCATGGCCGAATACCGCTCTTATCTAGAACGCAGAGGCCGAGGCGGCTCGGCCCCCGGGTCCTGAAAGAGCTTTTCGTCTTCCCATCCGTCCGCATCGCATGTGCGATGCCGCATCTTTCAGGCATTGGTTTTCCAGGCACAAAGTTCTGGGGTGCCATCCTGTCTTTTCTGCAAGGCATGCGGGATCCGGCATCGGCAACGGGACCCACCTGAACGCGGGGAAGGGGAAGCACGGCGCCGCGCCCAAATCGCGGTCGCTCGCCTCCCAAGCGGGCGCGCCTATATACTACATTAGGCGTTAGGCGCATTGGGCGCCCCGGCAACCATATGGCTCCGGGCGGCGAGGCCACCATCCCGGAACGTAGAGCCCCGTCTCGCCTTCGCGGTAGGTGGAAACGGGATTGAAGGTCGCGTAACGGTCGGGCTTGGAAGGCAGATGTCCCCATGCCGCAAAGGCAGTGGTCCTTCACGCAGAGTTGACGGTTACCGGCCTCGGGGCAGGCCGACAGCGGTGAGGCCACAGGACCTCGCGTTCACGGTAAAACGGGGGCGGGAGAGCCATCGCGATATCGAGGCACCCGGAAGAGACGGTAGACCCATCCTTGCGCTCTTCGCCGGAAAATCGCGTGAAGGAGAAGATGGAGGCGGAATCGATGTCTGAAGCTCGCATCTTCATATCTCGTGAGAGGCAGGCGGAGCTGGCTCTTATCGCCGTCACCGTGGTATGGGGACTCACCTTCTCCCTGGTGAAGAGGAGCCTGGAGGAGATACCGCCCTTCGTTTTCATGGCCTACCGCTTCGCGCTCGCCTTCCTGGTGATGGCCGCTATATCCGCGCGCAGGATGCGCGGACTCGACCGCGGCACCCTCGCGGCCGGGCTGCTGCTCGGCGTCTTCCTCTACGGCGCCTACTCCCTGCAGACCATGGGGCTAAAGTACACCTCGGCCGGCAACGCCGGCTTCATCACCGGCCTCTTCGTGGTCTTCGTGCCAGTGCTTTCCACTATCTTCCTGCGCAAGCGGCCGGGCGCCCGCTCCATCGTGTCCGTGGTCCTTGCCACCGCCGGGCTGGCCCTCCTTTCCCTGCAGCCGGGTCAAGGGGTCAACCTCGGGGACGCCCTGGTGCTGGGATGCG
>JACVJG010000135.1 GCA_015711875.1 Candidatus Solincola jinzensis
CCGATGAGGGGCTTGATGAACGGGAGAAACAGGGAGAGGGAGAAGGTCTGCGGCGAGACGTTGAGCGCCTCGTCGGGATAGCCTTCGTTGGTGCCGCATATCACCTCCGGGGTGCCGTCGCCGTCCAGGTCGGCCACGGAGGGATTGGTGACGATCTTGCTGCCCCTGGTTAACTTCTCCTGGTTATGGAAAACGCAGGTATGGGTCAAGGGATCCATGGACGCGACCCTGGACGGGTCCACCAGCTTCACCGGCCATCCCGCCACAGGCGAGCCATCGGCGTTCCAGGCGTATAGATGCTGATCCAGGCAGGCAGCGATTATCTCCAGGTGGCCGTCGGGGGAAGCGTCCAGGTCGGAGAGCACTGGCCCGCGCAGGAAACCCTTGTCCAGGCAGTTCCACTTATTGAGGCGATGGACCATGTCGGGCACGAAACGCGAGGCGTACCACTGCTCGGGAAGCGCGCCCGGCGTCCACCAGTCCGCACGGTCGGGAATGGAGTAGAGGGGATTGGAGCGCACCGGGAACCCCGGCAGCAGGCGCCCCGACGCGTCCCATGCGTAAATCCTTCCCTCGCAGTCCCCGGCCACCACCTCCAGCCTGCCGTCGCGGTCCAGGTCCCCCACAGCCGGCGTCCCGATCATGGAGGCATAGACGCTCATCGATACCTCCCCCGACTTGAACGCAGGCGAGTTCTCGTGCAGGGACAGGGGCGTGGAATGCACCGGCCACCCCGGCAGCTCGCTGAGGTCCGGCTCAAAGGCATGCACCAGCCCCTCACCGGTGGCGACGACCAGCTCGTCAACGCCGTCGTCGTCAAGATCCGCGAAGCGCGGTGATGCCGACACATCCGCCCCCATCCAGGCAGGAGTCCCCGCGAACGCGTCGGGGTCGCGGAAACAGAAGGCGGTCTTGCGGTCCTCTCCCCATATGCCCCGGCTGTCCCGCACTCTCACCCTCACGCTGAAGGCATAGCGGTTAGGGTCGTCCGCTCCCCCGCGCGCCTCCACGCTCTCCTGCACGGCGCGATAGACCTGTCCCAGGTCCAGGGTGGCCAGAGTGCCTTGCAGCGGCTCGTAAAGCTGGGTCTGGCTGCGAACCGTCCTCCAGTCCGCCTCCTCCGGGTCCCATCCCGGCGCCCAGTCTACCGCGTAGCCGTAGGAATCGGCGCGCACCGCCGCCACTCTGCCTTCCACCGCCAGGCTCACCCTGCCGGGATCGATGAGCTCGAACCAGCGCGGGGACGATATCTCCGCCTCCGGCGGGATGCGCCCCTCCTCTACCGCTTTCACCGCCTCATACGCGTTGACCCTGCCGTACCCGAAGTAGGGATCCCATCCCGGCGTGGAGTGAAAGCGCTCCGAGGGGCCTATGACCGCGTCCAGGAGGCCGCAGGTGACCCCGTAGTAACCCGGCGAGAAGTCGATGTCGTCGGCGGTCATGGCCAGGATCTGCTTGACCTCGCAGGCGGAGAGGGGCCGGTCCAGGCCGGGATAGCGCCAGAGCTCGCCCCGCCGCACCGCGTCCTCGGCGGCGGAATACACCAGGGCGGCGATGCCTGCCAGCCTCCCCGTGGCCCCGGAGGAGTGCCCGTCCGAGGGGGTTGATACTACGGTGTGAGCGCCGTAGTTGGTAATACCTCCCAGGTAAAGGTACGAGGGCGGGAACTGGTCCACCAGGAAGGAGCCCATCTGGTTGTATTTCTGAACCGCGTTGACCTGGATGGTGCGCTCGTAGGTGCAGGGATAGTTCTGATGCGCCGATTCCTCGTCCGCCGCGGAAGCGATGACCGCCACTCCCCGTGAATAGGCATAGTCTATTGCCGCCTGTCCGAAGGGGGAGTTGTTGACAGAACCCAGGGCCTCCTGGATGAGCCAGGCGCCGGAGTCAACGGCGAAGATGACCCCCTGGGCGAAGCGGTTTATATCCACGATGAAGGAATCCCCCACCCGTACCGGCAGGAGCATGGCGTTGGGGCAGGCGCCCGGAAAACCGGCGCCGTTGTTCGCCTCCCCCGCCGACCACAGGCACTCGGCGGTACCGTGCCCGTAGTCGAGCTCGTCCCAGGGGTCGTTGTCGTCCTCCAGGAAATCCCACCCGCAGATGTCGTCCACGTAGCCGTTGCCTTCCCCGTCGATGCCGTCCGAGAAGCGCCAAATGAGGTCCTGGGGGTCCAGCATGCCATTGCCGTTGAGGTCCCCCACGCGGGGATCCCCCTGATAATCGTCCACGTTGAAAACAGCGTTGCCGTCGGCATCCCAGGCCACCGCGCCCCATGGCGGCGGGAGTTCACCCGGATTGAGCCGGAACTTGCGCGCCAGATCAGCCATGGCCTCGGCGTCGTGCCACTTCACGCCGGAGTCCAGCTCGGCGATTATCACGTCCGGCCTGCCGGTGGTCACCGACCAGGCGCGATCCACACTCGCTCCCATGACCACCTCGAGCTCCTTCTCGAACAACGCTGGCACGAAGAGCCTGATCAAGGCGTGGTAGAGCGAGTCACTGCTCTCGCTGGTATATTTCCAGAAATCGGGATCAGCGGCCGAGTAATCGTCGGGCGTCTCCCCGCTGCGGCAATAATCCTCGTAACGCCCGGGATCCTGCCCCGGCGGGCGCTTGGGCCAGGGAACGTCGGCAAGAGCCGCGCTTCCCTGGAGAACGAGGATAACGGTGAAAAGGGCCGCACCGACCGCCTTCGCGAGTGCGCCTTTTGCCGTCCTCCGGCGCGTTGTCATTCATCCCCCTTTTGTTCCCCCATGACTTGGTCTTTCATTATATATTGTGGGCACCATCGTTCAAGATAAAGGCACCGGCGCCTTTCCTCTATCTCTCCTATCCCCTTCGCTTCCTCCAACAGATGCAGCATGATTTCGTTCAGCAAAATAGATCATCCCTCTCGTACTGCCGGATTTGCTTCTTTTGTCAGGATGATAGTGTGGTCTCTCGGCCTTTCTCAAACCTTAAGGTGCCTGCTGAACCGATGCGGCACCGGCTCCGCACGCCATGCTCAGCATAATGGCCCATGCTCACCTTGAACAGTTGATTTAAACTCCCAGAAAAAGGGCATTCACGCCCTCAGAGAAGGGCAGTGGCATCAGGATTGCTTTTTAGCGTATGGCGGTGCCGCGACCCTTGCGTCCTTGCAGATCTTGCGATCCATTTCCCTGGTGCCTTATGCCCGGAGCAGGGCGACATCGAGGGTGACCGTTCAAGATGAGCCATGTCCGCTTTTGGCAATGCAACATACCGAAATGCTTGACAGCACAGGATCCGACAATATTTGCTCGGCAGCCCACAGCAGCTTATGCCGCCCCTCACGGCCATATGCCGCGTTCTATGGAGGGATAGAGGAACGGGGGGATGGGCGATGCTGGTGTTGGAATCAGCGCAAGCGCTCATAGTTGCTGCGGCGCTCAAGCCCCTCGATACGGAAAAGGGGGTCATCCCCCAAGAGTTCGCGACATTCCTCCAGGGACAGCCACCAGTAGTAAACCGGCCTGACGTAATCCGGGTCGTCGCCTTCGAGCTCTCCCCGTGGCGGCGGCGCGGCGCGCAGGCTCATGCCCAGCTTAGTGTACTTGAAGACACGGATGTGAAAGCTCACTCCCACCGTCTCCGGCCTCACCGCCCGGAAGAAATCGAACACGTCGCGCAGGCGAGCGGTATCCTCTTCCGGGAAGCCGACCAGCAGATCCACCGCCACCTTCAATCCCTGCCTCCTTGCGAGTTCGATGAAGCTCTGCAGGTCCATGAGGCCGTAAGCCCCCTCGTACAGGGAGCGTGAATCGACGGAGAGGGTCAGCGATTCCGCGCCGGCGCGTGCCAGCATACGGAAGAGCCCCTCGTCGTGGGGAAGCGGCTTCATGTACAAGGACCAGGAGACCCCCGCCTCCCCCTCCGCCAGGCGTCGCAGCGATTCCCTGGCTGTTTCCATATCCTGGTTGAACTCGCAATCGCACAGGTGCAGCTCGCGGCAGCCGGCTTCCCGCAGGCGCGCGACCTCCTCGAGCACCGCCCGGGGAGAGCGCGGTCTCCATGGCAGCCCCGCCTCGAGGCAGAAAGAGCAGGCCCCGAGGCAGCCGCCCTGGGTGGTGAAACCCGCCAGCCCCCTCTCCCGGAGATAGGGAGCGTAGTCCACCCAGCGTCCCCTCTCGGGCACCTCTTCCCGGTCGAAGTAATAGTCCCAGCCGTTGAGAATGCGTGGAGCCTCAGCGCCTTTCTGGAGGTATGCCAGCAGCGCCGGGAATGCCAACTCCCCGGGTCCGTACACGGCGTGGTCGCAGCCCACGAAATCGGCCACCTCACGCGGTCCCGCCAGTAGCGCGCTCCCTCCCGCCACCACCCTGGCCTCGCAGGAACCCCTGCAGACGGAGACAAGCCTCGCCGCCTCCTCCAGAAAGAAAAGGTTGTCGTAGTAGAGGGAGCTGTCCACATTGCGCAGGGAGAAACCCACCACCTGGGGATCGAATGCGCCCAGCTCCTCGCGCAGGGCCGTCTCCGGATCGGCGGCGAAGGCGAGGTCCACCACCTTCACCTCGTGCCCCTCGCGATGGAGATAATGGGCGACATACTCTATACCCAGGGGTATGACCGGCGGCTCCAGGTAGCGGTTGGGATTCACCAGCGCCACTCGCAACGATACACACCTCACCTTTATCACACCATCCGGGCTGGGCGCACGCGCCAGGCGCCCTGAAAGCGCCGCCCCCCGCGGCATGGTTTCTCCGCGGCTTGAAAACGGCGCCGCTTACATGCCATAAAGATACTCGAAACACCCATGTCAAGAAAGGAAGAGGCTATGCGCGGCAGGCGAAGCGGAGGGGCTGACGGGGGCGTGGAGGGGCGGGAAATCGCGGGTGAAAAAACGCTATTGCATCTCGGCGTTATCGCCGCGTCATCACGCTTCCCCCGTCTTGCCGAGGGCTGCGCGCGCGAACTGGAGGCCTTCCTCGCCAAAGCCCTCCCCGATCTTCAATGGCGTATTCAGCCTGAGACCTGGAGGGAAAGCGGGGGGGACGCCCTTTTTCTCCTGGAGAGAGCGCAGGAAGAGATGTCGCGCCTGGGCTGGAGGTTCAGCTTCATCCTCAGAGAGAAAGCCAAGCCTTCCAACTATCCCGGTCTGGGGACGGTATATTTCAGCCATTCTTCCGCGATCATCGATATCCCCCCTATACCCGAGGACGGCGCGGGAGGGGAGGGAGAGTCTCTTATTCTGGCTTGTTGCCATCTCATCCTCGACTGCCTCGGAAGGCTCAACGGCCTGCCGCCCATCACCTTGGAGAGCGGGCATGAGATGGAGAACCCTCTGGACGAGGCCATGGGTCCCGAAGAGCTGGGCGACCTAAACGCGGCGCTGCGCAGCCTGACCGACGCCGTGCTCTCAAGAAGGTTAAGGGAGTTGAGAGGCTTTGCTCTCTACCTGAGGGTATTGCTGTCACACCCGCGGCGCGTGCTGCGGGCGGTGGCGTCGCACCATCCGCTGCGCATGGTCTTCAGCCTCGGTAGGCTGGCGTTCGCCGCAGTAGCGGCACTGGTGCTGTCCCTCCTCTCCGTGGAGCTCTGGGCGCTCGGGATAGGGATCAATATCTGGAGGCTCGCGCTCATCGCGGTTGCGGTGTGGCTGGCCGCCACCACATACGTGGTTTTTCAGCAGCGCCTTTATGTCCGGAGGATATCCTTTTCCCTATCGGAGCAGGCGGTTTTTTTCAACCTCACCAATTTCTTGACCGTCCTCAGCGTGTTCCTGGCGCTCTTCGCGCTCATCTTCGTCGCGAGCATGCTGGTCACGACCGGCGTATATCCTCGCTACATCATCAGTGAGTGGCTGGGAGGGAGGGACGTCGGCCTGCTCGAATACGTGAGGGTTTCGCTGCTCATCGCTTCGCTGTCGCTGGTTGTCGGTGCCTTGGGAGCCGGCCTGGAGGAGAACCGGCGCTTTCGCGGCATCATGTACGTGAAACAGGGTGGTCAGTAAAGCAGGGCTGCCAATGCATCTTCAACCGTCACTGGTGTAGTGGCATGAACTAAAGCGGTCTTTTACCCGCGGGCGCGTACGACGCTCAGGTCCCCCTGTAGTAATGGATGTTCCTGCGGATCATGGAGCGAAAGCTCTCCTCGGAGCGCCGGCGCGCCTCTTCCGCCTGCACGCGGTCGGTTATCTCGCTCATGAGGCCGATAAGGCCCGCCACCTTTCCGTTCTCCTCGTAAGGCCGGCTGGAGGTCTGGATATAGCGCAGCCTCCCGTCCTTGTCGATGACCCGGAACTCGTAGGGCTCAAGGGAACCGCCGAGGGTGCGCCGGAAGCTCCCCATCACCCCCGGCAGGTCCTCAGGGTGCACGAAGCTCGCGAAGGGCTGGCCCACCAGCTCCTCGGGCTTGAAACTGCTTATGCGCTCGATGGCCGGGCTCACGTAGGTGAGCGTGCCCTCGGTGTCCACGGTGAAGACCACGTCGTTGAGGTTCTCCACCAGCAGGCGGTACCTCTCCTCCGACCTCCTCAATTCCTCCTCCACGCGGCGGAAGGCGGTGATGTCGCGGATGTTCACCACGATGCCCTCCACGTAGGGGTCCTCCAGCAGGTTGGTGGCCACGGCCTCGGCCACGAACCATGAACCGTCCCTGCGCCTCGAGCGATAGGTGACGCGTTCCACCTTCCCAGGCTCAACAAGCCCGTTAGCGAACCGCTCCATCAAGTCGCCGACGTCTTCGGGATGCACGAACTCGAAAGGGTTCCTGCCCAAGAGCTCCTGCGGCTCGTAGCCCGTGAGGCGCCTGGCGGAAGGACTGAGGTAGCGCATGCTGCCGTCGCGATTGAGCACCAGGATGAGGTCATGGGCGTTCTCGACAAGCTTGCGGAAGTAATGGTCCTCAGAGCGACGGAGCTCCTGCGGCCCCACGCCCCGTGCCCCCTCCAGCTCGGCCACGCGCCTGCGCAGTTCCCCGAGTTCTGCCTCGATTTTTTCGTCGACCCTGTCAGCTTCCATGCCTTTGCTTCCGTCCGGAGAAGGGCACCCCACCAACAAATCTAATATCGGTAGATTCCACCTTTTCTTGACTCCTTTTTCGCACCGGGCAGTGAAAGCGGTGATCCTCACAGCGCCTCGCGCATGGCGCCCAGCCCTTGAGGTCACGCTGGCGATGGCCGCTTCCTCGCCGTTTTCGTCAACT
>JACVJG010000136.1 GCA_015711875.1 Candidatus Solincola jinzensis
CACCTTCCTGTCGTCGCGCGGACGCTCTGTCTTGCGGCGTTTCTGGACCGATCCGTCGCGCTATTGGCGGGGACCCCCTTTCCTTCCTCTTGCTCCGCAAGCCCATGATCATGCCACGTAAACCCCATCTGGCCGGATCCTCCATCCCATGCCGGGCTCTCTGGCCCGTTACACCGTCTTGTAAAAGAGTCTTTTCCGGCTGACAGTGCCGTCTGCGTCCATACACGAGGTCGCGCCGCTTTTTCGCTCCCCGCGTTCAAAGCCCGAGGATGTACCGAGGCGCCCTACGACACGCCCTCCCGGAACAGCATGCGAGCTCATGGGCTGGCAGCCAGAGGTCGAAGATGCTCCGCGCGACTCCCTCGATCAACCCTCCTGACCACGCGGCGAGTCAGCGCCGAAAGGCCCTCATACGCCGCACTCGCCCCGATAATGATAAAATATGCCGGGACGTTTGCGGCCACTAAGGCGACGAACCCATCGCACGCGAGATACTTTTCGAAGGAGGAAGACATGGCAGCAGAGACGAAAAAGGCGAAGCTCACGGTCATCGGGGCCGGACCCGGCGGTTACGTGGCGGCCATCCGCGCGGCCCAGCTCGGCGAGGGCGTGGTGCTGGTGGAGAAGAACCTCCTGGGCGGCACCTGCCTCAACTGGGGCTGCATCCCCACCAAAGCCCTCCTGGCCTGCGCAGAGGCCCTGGAGACCATCAAGGAGGCGCATGAATACGGCATCAAGGTGGCGGAGCCGGTTCCCGACCTCAAGGCCATGGTGGAGCGCAAGGAGAAGATCAGCGCCCAGTTGCGCAACGGCATCGCCCAGCTCCTGAAAGCCAACAAGGTGGAGGTGGTAAAGGGGACGGCCACCCTATCCTCGCCCAACCTTGTGAAGGTGCAGGGAGAGGAGGGGGAGATCGAGATCGAGACGGAAAAGGTGATCATCGCCACCGGCTCCGAGCCCGCACGGCTTCCCACCTTCGACTTCGACCAGCCGGCCATCCTCACCTCCACCGAGGGCCTGGAGCTCACCGAGATCCCCAAGTCCATGATCATCGTGGGCAGCGGCGTGGTGGGCTCGGAGTTCGCCACCATCTACAACGCCCTGGGGACCAAGGTGACCATGGTGGAGCTCATGCCCCGCATCCTTCCTACCGAGGACGAGCGCGTGGCCCAACAGATGAAGCGCATCCTCAACAAGAAGGGCATCGAGATCCTCACCGAGACCACCATCGAGGAGATGGTGGAATACCGCCCCGACGGCGTCAAGGCGAAGCTCTCCAACGGCGAGATCCTGGAGGCGGAAAAGCTGCTGGTCTCCATCGGGCGCTCCCTCAATTCCAAGGGCCTTGGCCTTGAGGATATAGGGGTGGAGCTGGGCCAGCGCGGCGAGATCGTGGTCAACGAGCGCATGGAGACCAGCGTCCCCGGCATCTACGCCATCGGCGACGTGGTGGGCGGCATCCTCCTCGCCCATGTCGCCTCCTTCGAGGGCATATGCGCGGCGGAGAACGCCATGGGCATGCAGTCGGCGATGAACTACGACGTCGTGCCGGCGTGCATCTTCACCGAGCCGGAGATAGCCAGCGTGGGGCTTACCCCGGCCAAGGCGGAGGAAAAGGGCATCGAGACGCGCATCGGGCGCTTCATGTTCGGCGGCCTGGGCAAGGCGCTGGCCATGGGCAAGGGCCAGGGGTTCGTGCAACTGGTGGTGGACGCGAAGAGCGATAAGGTCATCGGCTGCCAGATCATGAGCGCCCACGCTTCCGACCTCATCCACGAGATCGCCCTCGCTATCCAGGCGGGGGTCACCGCGGAACAGATCGGGAAAACGGTGCACGCGCACCCCAGCCTGGCGGAGGCGGTCATGGAGGCGGCCGAGGCGGCGCACGACCGCGCCATCCACGCCGCCCCGGCGCGCAAGTAAGGGGTGTGGCGCCTGGGTACGGGTTGCGTTATTATGTCATAGTCGTATCGGAGCTACCTGGAGGTGAAGCCGATGTATCCCGAGGATCTCAAGTACCATCCGGAGCACTGCTGGGCTAGGATCGAGGGCAATACCGCCACCCTGGGCATCACCTATTACGCCCAGGACCAGCTGGGAGAGATCGTGTTCCTCGAGCTCCCAGCCGTGGGCACCGAGGTGGTGGCGGGCAAGCCCTACGCCGAGATCGAGTCGGTGAAATCCGTGTCCGACGTCTACAGCCCCGTTAACGGCACCATCATCGAGACCAATCAGGAAGTGGTGGAGGCGCCGGAGATCATCAACGAGGACTGTTACGAGCAGGGCTGGATGGTCAAGGTCGAGTTGGCCGAGGACTCGGGCGTGGACGACCTGCTCGACGCCGCCGCTTACGAGAAGCTGGTCTCGGAATAAGCGTCAGCATACTCCTGAGGAGCGCCGGAACGGAGACGGGGGCCTCGGACCCCCGTCCTTTTTCGTGTTTCCAGCGAGCGTTTCCCGACCTCAGGAGCTGGTTCCCTCACTGGGGAGCTCCTCCAGCATGCGCTCCAGCTCCTCCAGGAGCTTCATGAGCTCATCCGGGCTCATGTTCTCCAGCTCCTCGAGGTTCATGCCTTCCGGCAGCAGCTCCTCCAGGTCCTCGAGGTTCATGTCCTCCGGCAGCAGTTCCCGCAGGTCCTCCGGGTTCAGGTCCTCGAAGCCCTCGCTGTCCATGTCCTCAAAGCTATCCATGCCTTCCAGGTCCATGTCCATCCCCATGGAGCCGGGCATGGGGTCCTCCGTCAGGTACCAGCGCCCTCCTTTTCTCTCCATGCTGAACCGCATGGGGTCCTCGGCGAGGTCGTATTCCTGCTCGAATCCCATCACCGAGACCGTGAGCTTGCCCGCCGTCGTGACCACCTCGGCCCTGTCGCTGCCCTCCGATTCCTTCTCCAGCTGCACCCCCTGGAAATCGAAGTCTGACATCTTGAGGGTCATCTCGATCATCTTCTTCGCATCCATGCCCATCCCCTCCAGCAGAGGGTTGTCTTCCATGGAAAAATATTCCGGTTGAAAACAGTCCATGAACGCCTGCGCATCGCCCTCCTCCAGGGCGGAGATGTATTTCTCCGCCAGCGCCACGGGGTCCCCGGTCCCACCGGCACCCCCCCTCCACAGGGTCAGCCAGAGCACCAGGACCGCGATGCCCCCCGCCACCAGGATCCCGCCTATTATCCCCAATATCAGCGGCGCCTTGCTCTTTTTGGGCTCTATCCCGACAGCCGCAGCCTCCGTCCCTATCGCATAGCCGGCATCTGGGGCCGCAAAGTGCGTCGCGCCTGGCGGCTGCGGCGGGACCCCCCCCACCGGCGCGGACGCCGCACCGCCCTCCGCCGCCGGCTCCACGCCTGCTCCGCCTCCTCCTGCCCGCGCCGCCGCTCCCTGGGGCGGCACGCCTGCCCCGCCCAGAGGGGCTCCGCAAGCGGTGCAGAAAGAAGCGCCCCCCTTCACGGGCTTTCCGCAACTCGGACAGTAACCCTGCGTGGTATCCTCCATTACGCTCTCCTCCCACTCGCCGGCATCGCGGTTTCACCCGCCACGCCGCGCCCTTCCTCTACTCTCCCGTCAACGAGTCACCTTCTCTGACCCCAGAGAAAGCTCTTGCGCAGGTATGTTCGGGAAAAGCTTTAAAGTACCGCCCCCTTCGCTGGCCGGATGGCTTTTCTCGCCGTGACCTTCCGCTCTCTGCCCTCCTCTCCCTACCCCTAAAAGGTTCTTCCTGACGCCACCACCATCTTTCCGCCAAGGCGCATCACGCCCCTTACCTAGGACGCCGCGCGCCTGGAAGATGTTCTCGTTCCGCGCCCGGCGCGCATACCGCCTGTGGTCGCTCCGCGCCTCTTGCCTTGGCGAGATGCTCGCGCCTCGCGGGCGGTTAGAGCGACGCGTACAGGCGCTCGCCGCCCGGACGCCGCGCGCCGGGACCATGCTATCGCGCCCTCCTCCAACCCATTTCCGGCAGACGATGCGCCGAAAGACGTCATGCGGGCAGAGCATCTTCCGAGCCGATCATAACGAAACGGAGAAGCGCCGCCATGGCGGGATGCGAGTCCCGGCTCACTCCTCTTCCCGCAGCTTCCGCGCCAGGAGCTCGTTCACCAGTTGGGGGTTCGCCCTTCCCCTCGTCTTGCGCATGACCTGACCCACCAGGAAGGACACCGCTTTTTCCTTCCCCTTGCGAAAGTCCTGCACCACGCCGGGGTTTTCCTTGACCGTCTCCTCCACCACCGCCTCGAGCTCCGCCTCGTCGCTGATCTGGGTCAGGCCCCGCTCCGCCACGATGTCCTCCGCGTCCCTCCCGCTTTTCAGCATCTCCTCGAAGACGGACTTGGCTATCTTTCCCGATATGGTACCTTTTTCCACCAGCTTCACCATTCCCGCCAGTTGGGCGGGCGACACCGGCACCTCTTCTATCTCCACCCCCATGGCGTTCAGATAGGCCGAGAGCTCGCCCATCATCCAGTTGCTCACCGCCTTGGGGTCCGCGCCCGCCGCCACCGCCTCCTCGTAGAAGTCGCCCATGGCCTTGGAGGAAGTGAGCACCGCCGCGTCATGGGCGGGCAGGCCGTATTCCTCGCGCAAGCGCCTTCTCCTCTGGGCAGGTAGCTCCGGGAGAGTGGCCTCCACGGAGGCGATGAACTCCCGCTCCAGCTCCAGGGGCACCAGGTCCGGCTCGGGAAAGTAGCGGTAATCGTAAGCGTATTCCTTGGTGCGCAAGGGCGTGGTCACGTTGGCGTCGGCATCCCAGTGGCGCGTCTCCTGGGCGATCTCCCCTCCCGAATCCAGCACTTCCTCCTGGCGCCGTATCTCATAGGCCAGGGCTCGCTGCAGGGCGCGGAAGGAGTTCATGTTCTTGACCTCCGTCTTCACCCCCAGCCGCGTGGAGCCCACCGGCCGCAGGGAGATGTTGGCGTCGCAGCGCAGGCTTCCCTCCTCCATCCTGCAGTCGGATACCTCCAGATGCTCCATGATGCTCTTCAGTTCCTGCATGAAGGCGCGCGCCTGCTCGGGGGTGCGGATATCGGGCTCGGTGACGATCTCCAGCAGGGGCACGCCGGCGCGGTTAAAGTCCTCCAGGCTGTACTCCGAGCCATGGATGCGACCGCTCTCGCTCACGTGCACCGTCTTCCCGGTGTCCTCTTCCAGGTGCACGCGGGTAATGCCCACGCGGAACTCCTCCCCGTCCAGCTCCAGGTCCAGGTATCCACCCACCCCCAGCGGCAGGTCGTACTGGGATATCTGGAAATTCTTAGGCATATCGGGATAAAAATAGTTCTTGCGGTGGAAGATGCTGTAGGGGGCTATCTCGCAGTGCAGGGCGAGCGCCAGGCGCGTCGCCAGCTCCACCGCGCGACGGTTGAGCACCGGCAGCACTCCCGGCAATCCCAGGCACACCGGGCAAGTCCTGCTGTTGGGCTCCCCGCCGAAGGAGGCGTCGCAGGCGCAGAACATCTTGGAGCTGGTCTTGAGCTCGGCATGGATCTCGAGCCCGATGACCGCCTCGTAAGCGCTCATACGCCCACCCCCCTCGCGGGATCCGGAACGGCCTTGAAATCGAGTGCCTCCTCGAGGGCGCGGGCTACGCGCAGCAGGGTCGGCTCGCCCAGCGCCTGGCCCATGATCTGGACCCCCACCGGCAGGCCGCCCTCCAGTCCGCAGGGTATGCTCACCGCCGGTATGCCCGCCAGGTTTACCGGGATGGTGCACACATCCGAGAGATACATGGAAAGGGGGTCCTCCACCTTCTCCCCCAAAGCGAAAGCGGGGGTAGGGGAAGTGGGGCTCACCAGCACGTCGAAGCGACGGAAGGCTTCCTCGAAATCCCCCATGATGAGCGTCCTCACCTTCTGGGCCTGCCCGTAATAGGCCTCGTAGTATCCCGCCGAAAGGGCGTAGGTGCCGAGCATGATGCGCCTCTTGACCTCCGCCCCGAAACCCGCCGCGCGCGTGCGCCCGTACATCTCCATCATGTCCGCCGCGCCCTCCACGCGCAGGCCGTAACGCACCCCGTCGAAGCGCGCGAGGTTGGAGCTGGCCTCGGCGGGAGCGATGATGTAATAGGCGCTGAGGGCGTAGTCGAGATTGGGGAGCGAGGCTTCCGCTACCTCCGCCCCCATCTCCTCCAGCAGGCGCAACGCCTTGCCCACCGCCTCTCTGACCCCGTCGGTAAGGCCTTCCTGCATTAGCTCGCGCGGCACCCCCACCCTGAGGCCGCGCACTCCCCCTTCAAGGGCGGCGAGGTAATCCGGGGCTTTCACGGGAAGGGAAGTGGAGTCGAGGGGGTCATGCCCCGCGAGCAGGGAGAGCAACACGGCGCAATCCCTGACGTCTCGCGTTATCGGCCCCACCTGGTCGAGCGAGGAGGCGAAAGCCACCAGGCCATAGCGGGACACCAGACCATAGGTTGGCTTCAGGCCCACCAGTCCGCAGAAGGAGGCGGGCTGCCGGATGGAGCCCCCGGTATCCGAACCCAGCGCCCACACCGCCTCGCCCGCCGCCACCGCCGCCGCCGAGCCGCCGCTCGAGCCACCGGGAACCCTGCCCAGGTCCCAGGGGTTACGGGTGGGGAAAAAGGCGGAGTTCTCGGTGGACGACCCCATGGCGAACTCGTCCATGTTGGCTTTTCCCACCATGGTCAGCCCCTGCGCGCGCAACCTTTTCACCACCGTGGCGTCGTAGACGGGGACATATTCCTCGAGCATGCGCGAGCCGCAGGTGGTGCGCACCCCTCGGGTGCACAGCACGTCCTTCACCGCCATGGGGATGCCCGCCACCGCCCCCGCGTCCTCTCCCCTGGCACGGGCGACATCCGCCGCTTCCGCGGCCGACCTCGCCTCCTCCTCGGTGAGGGTGATATAGGAACGCACCTCGCCCTCGACTTCCGCTATGCGCCCCAGCACGGAATCGAGGATCTCGACGGCCGAGACCTCGCGCAACTCCAGCAGATCCCTGAGTTCCCATGCCTTCAAAGCGTACAGTCTATCCAACTTACCTTCCCTTCTACGGCTCGATCCTGCCGGGCACCATGGGCAAGCGGAAGGCCCATACCAGCAGCAAAACCCCCGCGAGATAACCGATATACCCCATGTTCGCCCCATAACCCGTGACGCCGCCCAGCATCCCCCTCACCGATCCCGCCAGCAGCAGCAGCAGCAACGC
>JACVJG010000137.1 GCA_015711875.1 Candidatus Solincola jinzensis
ACTTCGCGTAAGGGGCCACCTCCGGGTGACTGGAGTTCAGTCGTCTGGTGATGAACCCCGATGACGAAAAGACCGCCCACGTGAAGCTCACCTTCCTCACCGGGGAGGGGAAAAAGGACGGCCCCGCCGCGGAGGTGGGCCCCGGCATGCGGCACTCCTTCCACGTGGACGAATGCGTCACCACCTACGACGTCTCCACCCTGGTGGAATCCGACGTCCCCGTGGTGGCGGAACGGGCCATGTACGACGACGGAAGGACATGGGCCCACGACTCCGTCGGATATAGCAGGTGAGCGCATGACTCCAAGAATCTGAGTTTGGGGTGATTTCGGAAAAAGGATTTACCTGCGAGCAGTTGATCACTTCTAATGTTGAATTTTGCCAATATAGATACCATGACCAGCACGGCTCCTCTTCGCTTCAAACTACGCATGGAAGCAGCTTAAAGTAGTGAATAGACCCGATTTCTTGCCCTTAATCCAGAGTTCTTGAGGGAATCGATGAAAGACGGCAATAATTACGACCTGGTGGTGAGCATCGACCTGGGGTGGTCGCCGCGGAGCGTCACCCGCACCGCCGCAGCCTTCTGGCGCCCGGGGGAGGACCAATGGTGGACGGAGCCCGGCTCGACCGTGGACATCCTCGGCCTCCTCTCCCCGTATAGGGAGGAGCGCGCCCTGATCCTTCTGGATATCCCCATCCACGGGACCGAGACCCTGAGCAAAAAGAGGGCCTTCAGGCCCCTCGACCGGGTGCTCATGGGCTGCGGCATCCCCCTCTACCCCTCCTACCGCGCCAGTTCCCTCGGGCGCGAGCTTGCCGCAGCCATCGAGGGGATGTCTGGAACCTTCGAGGTGGTGGAGAGCTATCCAAACCCCGTACACCGCGTCCTGTGGCACGCCAGGGAAGAGCCGGAGTGCCTTGAAGGGGAGCTGCGGGCGCTTGAGGGCATGGAATCCTGGAGGAAAGCCTGGCCTCCCCGCTACAAGCGGGGCTCGCTCGCGGAGCGGAGGGAAAACACCGCCAGGCTGATAGGGGTGCTGGAGCGGTTCCTGCCCGGGGACTATTCCTCCCTTCTCCCGGAGCCGGGGTGTGGTGGGAGGCGTCTGGACGCCATCGGAGACACGTACGACGCGCTCGTGGCCCTGCGCGTCGGCATGGAGATGGCCCGCTCCTCCCCCTGGGTCCTTAAGGCTCGCGTGGAGGGACACGAGGGCATGATACCGCTGCTCGCCGACTTGAACATGCGGGAGCTGTGGGAGAGTTCACTTCGCAAGTTATCCACTCGAACGAACAAATCTTGACCATTTATAGACCGAGGCGGGCTTAAGGCGCCCGCACAACCCCCATATACACCAAGCAGGCCGTCGGCTACCGCCTCTGGCCTGCTATTTTGTTCCTGGTGGGGGAGGATGGATTCGAACCATCGAAGGCTGCGCCAACGGATTTACAGTCCGTCCCCTTTGGCCACTCGGGTACTCCCCCGCGCAAAAGGGGCCTCGCCTAATCGTCGAGGCACCGTTGCAAATTATCGTAAATGGAGAAGACTTTGTCCAGACCGGTCACCGTGAATACCTTTAAAATGTTGCGCTTGCTGCACACCAGTTTTATGCTCCCCCCATCCATGCGAGTCTTTTTAAGCGCCGCCACCACCACCCCCAGGCCGGTGGAATCCATGAACTCAAGGCCGTTCAGGTCGATGACGATGTCCTTTCTCCCGGACTCGATGACCTCATACACCGTCTCCTTGAACTTGGCCGCGGTGGAGAGGTCTATCTCCCCCTCCAGGGTGATCACGGGAACGCCATCCATCTCCTGGATCTGGGTGCGCAGATAAACTCCCCCTGTCTCGTTCAATTTTTCTCCTTCCCTGTGGTATCCCGGAACCTTCCTGCTCCCCTACAAGTTTATCACGCCAGGGCAACCGATCACCAAGCATACTCCGGACTTGGGATGTCCGAAAACAGAAACTCCTATTCGGCGTTTTCGTAACCCTCGAAAAGGCATTCTCGCAGGCTATACGTGCGCGGTCGACCGCTGCCAGAAAGGGTTCTGCCTCGGGGTTTGCGTAAAAGAAACTCAGAAGGCCGAAGGCTTGCGAGGCGGCTAGCCGCTGCTGCTCAGAGGCGAACTTCTCGAGGCAAACGGCCGAAGGCGCGCGGGGCGTTTTGTTATCATTGCGGACGCTGCGCTCAGGTAGTACGACAGGTTATGTCCGTACAAGGCGGCCTTGACAACAAGTGTTCCCCCGCGTTTGAGGATTACGTTGCGTCGAGGATGTTGAAGAGGTGCGAGCACATAAGTGTTCACCGCGCTTGAGGATTACGTAAGGCTGTGCCTTTGCGGGGCGTCCTAGATAGCCCTTCTATCTCACACTTGTAGAACACGTAAAGCCATGCCGTTACAGGGTAGCCTGGATGACAGTGCTCTACACGCTTGGGGAATAAGCAGCACAAACCACAAACAGGGCCGCCCATTTATCCTTGAGGCTATGCGCAGGGAGGGAATGACAACCAGCTTCAATCCGTACCCACCAGGCGGTTTCAGAACCCCGCGCACGGGGAACATATTTTTTAGCCCTGCGGGGATCGCTCGCCAGCGGGAAAGCGCGGGGGTGGTAAAGGCCATACGGGCACTAACCGGCATCCAGGCTGGCATATCAAGGGCGTTTCCCCGCGCCACAGGCGATCGCCGTTGGTCACGGAAGGCCTTGAGATCAGGCCAGCGGTTCTCGGCGAGGGTAACGAAGGGGGCCGAAAAACGGGGAGTGAGGTGCTTTGGGCGACAACGGGGAAGTGATCCGGCTAAGGGTGCCGGCGGAACAGTTCTCGCGGCAGCTTATCAGGCTGGCCGTCTATCTCGTGGCCAGCCGCATGGACTTCAACCTCACGCAGTTGGAGGACCTGCGCATCGCCGTCGACGAGGCCAGCAACTACGCCCTGGTGCATTCCGCCGAACGGTCCAACCTCGAAGTTGAAATACAGCCCGGCAGGGAGTACCTTGAAATCGTAATGACATCTCGGCTGGCCGAGAACGGCGAGGCGCGCGCGGTGCTGCCGGAGTCCTTCAGCCGCATGATCATGGAGTCCGTGGTCGACGCTGTTGACCTGGAACGGGAGGAATCAGTCTGTCGCATTTCGCTGCGTAAGAAACGACAGGAGTAAGCGACCTTGCCGCTGCGCGCCGCCTCAGGGGGTCGACGTCCTTGCGGGAAGACGAGGAGAAACGGCAGGAAAGAAGGCGCCGGGTAAGGGAGCTTTTCAAGGCCCTGAAGGAGACCGGCGACCCCTCCATCCGCGACGAGCTCATCTCCCTCAACATCCACCTCGTGGAATACCTGGCGCGCAAGTTCTCCAACCGCGGCGAACCCCTCGAGGACCTCCTCCAGGTGGGTTACATCGGGCTTATCAAAGCCATAGACCGCTATGACCTGGATCGGGGAGTGGAGTTCAGCACCTACGCCACCCCCACCATCGTGGGCGAGCTCAAGCGCTACTTCCGCGACAAGGGCTGGGCTATCCGCATCCCGCGCCGCCTGCAGATGCGCGACCTGGAGCTGAACCAGGCCATAGACGCCCTCACCCAGGAGCTTCACCGCTCCCCCACCCTGCGCGAGATCGCGGATCACCTTGAGACCAGCGTCGAGGAGGTGGTGGAGATCCTGGAAAGCTCCTACGCCACCAATTACCTCAGCCTGGACAGCATCTACGCCGACGGTTCCGAGGACCGCGGCTTCTGCCTTCTTGACTACCTGGGAGGAGACGACGACGACTTCTCGCTCGCCGAGGACCGCGACACCCTGGAAAAGCTCCTCTCGTGCCTGTCGGAACGGGAACAGAGGGTGATATACATGCGCTTCTTCCGCGGCATGACCCAGATCGAGATCGCAAGGGAACTCAACATCTCCCAGATGCATGTCTCCCGCCTGCTGCGCAAGATACTGGACAAGCTGCGCGGGGAACTCGAGCTGGAGGCGGAGGAGCTGTGATCCTTTCGCCACCATCTACCCAAACAACTACCTTGCTTCATGATCAGAGCCCTATTATGCCTGGCGACAGCCTCTTGGCGAACATGACGCAAGCGTTATGGCCCCATCCCGCAACAACCTGTCCATAGCCCTTTACACGAGGTTCAGTTCAAAGCACGGAAAAGAGACAGGTCGCTCTTCGTTTCTCCTTTTCCTCTCACTCCTACGCAAATAGGGATGCCTGCGCTCCTCCCCCTCTCAAGGGAGCCAGGCGCTTGGCTGGGAGCATGGAGGCAAGTAAAACCGCGTCGACAAAGATGAGCAGTGCCTTTAACCATAGCTAAAACTGTATATGGAGTAGATGTTCATAAAACCTTGATCAGCGTATTCGGACCCTGCCTTTTCACTCCTCACCGAATAAGGTAGCCTGCGCGCCTTCCCCGCCCAGGGGAGCCACGCGCTCGGCGGGGAGCATGGAGGCCAGCATTACCGCGTTGCGCGGCGCCTTGCCGCGGTAGTGGTTGTTGAAGATGGCATAGGTCCTCTCGGCCTTCTCGTCCAGCTCCAACAGGCCCGGGACCCACTCCGCCAGCTCCTCCTCGCTGTAGAGGTAATCGTACCTCTCCCACGATTCCCGCTTGCGGTCCCACCAGGCCTCGTAATTGCGCCCGTGAAAGCGCACATAGCCTATATCCCCGGTGAGGATGACATGCGGTTTCACCAGGCCTTTCAAGCGAGGCTCGTCCACGCAGCAGAAGCCCAGGCGCAGCTCCCGCAACAACTCCAGGGTCTCGTCGGTGATCCAGCCCTCGTTGCGGAATTCCACCACCAGGTCCTGGTCGGGCAGGCGCCGGCGCAATATGCGCAGGTACTCCCGGTTGGCCTCGTTGTTCTTGAACCCCCAGGGGAACTGGGCCAGAACGCAGGCCAGCTTGCCGTTGTCCTCCATGGGCCGGAGAACCTCGCGAAAGCGCTGGAAATCTCCCTCGTTGTCCTGGTAGGCATGGGTAAGCCCCTTGTAGGCCTTGACGATGAAGCGGAAATCGGGTGCGGTGCGCCTGGCCATGGAGAGAATGCTGCGCGGGGACGGCAGGGCGTGCCAGGTGCTGTTGACCTCCACCACCGGGAAGCGGGCGGAATAGTACTCGAGCATATATTTCTTATCCATGCCCTCGGGGTAGAAAGACCCTTTCCAGTCCTGGTAGCTGAACCCCGCCGTCCCGATATAGATCATCCGACATGCCTCCAGCCACGGCCCTTTCCGGACCCTCGATACCCAATATAAACGAAATCCCCGCCGCCTGGCAGGGCAGCGGGGGCGGATCCGTCACGCCTTGGGGGCTAATTCTCCAGTATCTTCACGTCATCTATAGCTATATCCACATAACTGTAAGCAACCCTCTCGTCCACGTTGCGGCGGTTCTTGAAGCGGAAGAGGAAGACGGTGGGATATACGCCCTCCACGATGCCCTCCTTCTCCTCCCAGTGGGTCTTGGGCTTGGACTCCTTCACGGAGATGCGAACTACCTTTCCCACCAGGCCTTTCATGGTTTCCATGATGTCCGTGATGTTGGTGGTCTCGATTCCCGTCGGCTTCATACTGACTATCACCTCGACTCTTTCCAGGTATACAGAAAAAACATTTTACCACCGTTTTTCCTGCTCCGCCAGCATTTATTCTAACATATTGACGGAAAATACGGCGATTATGTTCCGCCAATTTTCCTCAAACCTATGTGATTCTTCGCCGCTTCCCGAACGATTTCCTCTATTTCCCCGCCTCACCAGACAACTGGCTATCCGTTGTGGCGGAAAGTCCTTTCAGCCATTGCTTTAATTCACTTATTAATTTATACCATCTGCCGCCGCCGGATCTCACCTCCAGACCAGTATTAATCCTAAACCAGCGCTTGTCCTTAAATGACCTATAATCACCCTCATGGATGGGCCCGAGACATCTCGCGATAGGCGATAGAAATCTCTTTCCTCCATCCCGTGCCAAAAAAGAGCGGCTAAAGCCCAGATGATCGTGTTCCGGTGAGGGCGCCCATGAGCCCATGCTCAAGGTCCTCACGTGTTTTCCCCGCTGGAAGAGGAATTTAGTCTCTCGAATACCTGATCGCGTTCTCTTTGCGGCATTCCAGCGCTGTTTAGAACCCGATACCTCAAGCGCTTGATAACCCTTTTTTCCAGCTTTCCACATAAACTAAAACGTCCTTGTCGAGGAAATGTTACCGTGAGGGCAAAACCGGCAGCGCTATCTCGATGCCCTGGAGCGCAGGAAATCGATCGCTTCCTTGAGGGTGGATACGGCGTGGAGTTCCATGCCCGTCGATACCCCCTCCAGGTCATCCCGGTTCGCCTCCGGATAGAGGAAGACCTCGGCCCCCTCCCTCTCAGCGGCGCGGATCTTCATGGGCAGCCCGCCTATAGGGCCCACCCTGCCGTCAAGGGCGATCTCCCCCGTGCCGGCTATCTTCCTTCCCCCGGTGAGATCGTCGGGGGTGAGGGCGTTTACCAGCGAGAGGGTCATCATCAAACCGGCGGAAGGCCCTTTGACCGTTTCCAGGTCCCAGGTGACCTTGACATCAGAGGTGTAGGTGAAGTATTCGCGTATGGAGACCCCTATTATCCTGCGCTCCAGCTCGGGCTCGTAAACCGGTATCACCTCGACCTGGCGTACCTCGTCCACCAGCAGCGAAGCCAGGTCATGGCTCGCGCTTTCGCCGTTCGAGGCCTCTTCGTCCATCTCCCTCACCTTATCCTTGTCCAGCGTTTTTAGGGACAGGGTGACACCTTCGCCCTCAGGGGCCGCGTTGATGAGGGCGTTGAGCCTTTCCCCGTCGGTGACCTTCTCGCCGTCGACGGCCACGATCACGTCTCCCGGCCTTACGGCACCTTGTGCGGGATATCCTTCAGCCACCGCCACCACCAACACCCCCAACTCGGCGACCTCCACCGGCAGGCCGGCAGACTGAAAAAAGGCCCGGTACTCAGCCAGCGTGTAGAAGTGCTCGTTGACTCCCGCGGCCACCAGCTTCGCCTGGGTCTTGGAGCGGGACTTGAGTTGAATCAGCGGCCAAACCGGCTCGCGGATGGCGACGAACCGGCCGCCGGGTTTGAGCACGCGCCGGACCTCGCGCAGGACCCGCGCCACATCCACCGCGTGATGCA
>JACVJG010000138.1 GCA_015711875.1 Candidatus Solincola jinzensis
CTTCACCAGGCCGTCAACTTCCACCGCGTATCCGTCCACTGTCATCTCCTTGCCCTCGCCTCTCAAATAGTTTAGCAAAGCTAAATAAGTGTTAATCTACGCCTTTACGCACCTACTGTCAATGCGCCTTTCCCGCGCGGGCCTACCGTCGCCGGCGGCCTGCCCGTCGCTCCCGGAACCCTCCCCGGGCGGCATGCCTTCTCCGAGGCTTCAGGATCTCTCCTTACCCGCCAGGCGGACCCGCTGCCCGGCCTTTCCCCTTTTCAGCCCAAATGCATCATGGGGGGCCCGGGCTTTCGAAACTCCTCCGCGCCGCCGCCTCATCTTGACCTCATCGAGCTCCTTCCCCCATCTAGCCCTTGCCTTCCCCCTCCAACCGCCGCGACAAGCGCCCCGCCAGTTCCTCCAGGAAACCGACCAGCTCCGCGAGCCTCGCCCCGTCCTCCTCGCTCATAAGGCGCCCGAATTCCGTCCTCTGCATGTCCCAGAGCCGGCGCATGATCTCCTCGCCCTTGCGGGTCAGCCCCACGTAGGTGACGCGGCGGTTCCCGGGGTCCTTGCGCCGCCTCAGCAGGCCTTTGGCGCAGAGCCCGTCGATCATGCGGCTGGCAGTTGGGGGCGCGATCATCATCATGCTGGAGACGCGGGTGACGCTCAGCTCGCCGTGAGCCCCCACCATCTTCATGAGGAAGAACTGCGGCCCGGTGACCCCGAACTCTCCGATGGCACGGTGGAAGATGGAGCCCCTCATGCGCATGATCATGCCGAGGCTGTCCACCAGCCTCCCCACGAGCTCCTCATGCCCGGGCGGCTCTTTCGCCTCGCTTTTCACTTCACCGTTAGCCATGCTAATCAAAATAGGACGGCGGTCGGGGCCAGTCAAGGCTATGGGCCCTTTATCTACTCAGCTCGGCCCGCCAGGATGGCGCGGTGGCCTCCCGGTTTTAACCCTGAAAGCGCCTGCCATAAGGCCGCGGCATCGCCGCGCAAGCCGCGGGGCGGGAAAATGAGCGTGGTGGCCGTGCCCCACTCGAGCTCTTTCCCGATGCGCAGCGCCGCCGTTAACATGTAGGGGTAACGGAAAGAGGCGCCAAAGGGCGGTGCGCCATCCGGCCCGGAGACGGCAACGGCGCGAGAAGGGGTGGCGCGTGCCTCGCGGCGCGCCTTTCCCCCATGCGCCATGTCGCCGCCGGCATGGGCGCGGCGCCGCGTAAGGAGGCGGTTATGGATATTGCGTCTTTCCAGAAAAAGATAGGGGACATCTATGTGGACAGGGACGGCCGCCGGGGTATCTGGGGCACCTACGCCTGGTTTATCGAGGAGGTGGGGGAGCTGGCACGCGCCCTGCGCACGGGAGAGGATACATCCTTGCGAGAGGAGTTCGCGGACGTGTTCGCCTGGCTGGCGAGCCTGGCCAACCTGTGCGGGATAGACCTCGCGAAGGCGGCCGGGAAATACTCCGCGGGCTGCCCCAAGTGCCTGAGGACCCCCTGCGCCTGCCCGGAGTGAACGACGAGGTCTGCCTAGGCGCCCTATCGGCAGCCAAGGAGGGGCCATGCCACGTCCGGCGCTATTTCCAGGTCCTGTCACGGGATCGCGCCTGGTTGCCTGCGGGAGCTCAGGGAGACGGCGGGACCCGGGTGCCGGCACGAAGACTTCTCGGGGGAAGCCCGCAGTCCTTAAAAGGGCCCGGCGGCGCAGCGGGGGAACCGCCCGGCAAGGTCAAGCGGCGGTGACCTCGATAAGCAGGTCGCCGTCCTCCTTTTCCTCCCAATCCACGTGCCCCTCGCGCCCGCTCACCAGCTCGAAGATGCCCTGCACCAGGCCCACCAGCACCAGGTTCAGGCAGGGGTTTTCGATGTGGAAGCTCAGCCGGTTCTCGCCCCACTCCAGTCCCACCAGGTTGCCCAGGCCGCGCAGGGCCAGGGCGCGCCGGAGGTCACCCCGGGACCTCGCTTCATCCATGCTGTAGAAGCCGCTGCGCAAGAAGCGGCGTTGCGCCTCCACCACCACCCGCGGAATGGAGTCTCCCAGCTCTTTCTCCAGCTCCATGATGATGGCGTCCAGGGTCGCGGGGCCCAGGGCCACCATGCGACGCCTGCTCTCCTTGTGCAGGATGACCCCCCTCTCCGGATGCCATTGGTAGACGGAAAGCGCCCGCGGCAGGCCGCACCCCGGGCAGCGTTCCAGCCCCACATGACCCTCTTTGCTGGCATAAGGCCTGGGCTTGAGCCTTTCCTGCAGCTCCAGGGGATGGGGGGTGATGTGCGCTGTTATCTCATATTCCCCCGGCGCCACCTCCTCGTGGGTTATCCCCACTTCCCGCCGGTCGATGGCGTTGAACGAGCCCGCGAGGTCGCCGCTGAAAAGGGGCAGCGAATAGAGTTCCCTGGCACTGATGGTGACGAAGTCCCCCTCGCTGTGGGTGCGCCGCATCCTCGCCAGCTCCACCATCCCGTAGCCCATGACCCGCCCCAGGGCGGTGACGTTGCGGATCACCGGCTTTACTCCCACCAGCCTCACCACCGCCTTGACCGCCGCGGGCAGCATGTGATCGACGAAGTCGTAGGTGGCCCTGCGCTTGGCCTCGATGATGATGCGGTCGATGGGCATCCCGATGATCTCCTCCACGCCGCGGAAGGTGGAGGTGATGTTCTCCAGCTCGATGAAGATCATGCGGTGGTCCGGGTTCTTTCTCTGCACGATGGTGCCGTTTTCGAGCCAGGCGTGCTCCCTGGCGAAGCGTTTCGGAATCCCGCATTCCCGACAGGCTTTCAAAGCTGCCACCACGCATCCCCCCTTGGCCCCTGGCCGATACGCGCATCTCTAGGGGACCGGTCCCCAGGAAGGACCCGCCCCCTTCCCTTATCCGCTTCCAATATCTGTTTCTCCATCCAGTCTTCCTTACCTTTTTATCGGTAACGCGGCGCCCATAAGAAAGCACCTGCTCCGGACCGCCGGTACGTGACACTTGCCGTTCATGTCAGCGATACGAAAGCCCCTTTTGCCCTCTTCGCGAAAGTGACCCGCCGCATAACGGCAAGGTGCTCCATCGTGGATGGGGCGGCCGCGCGCCCCGGGGGTATGCCATGGGCAAACGGCCGCGACCCGCGAAGGCCGCTCTCATAAACGCGGTGCCCTCGAGGGGAGAAAAGGGCTGGCGCAAGTGAGGGCGGAGTGCTGAAGGCCGCGCGGATCGACCCGGCACCTATACGGGGTGAAACTCGCCGGGTCGTGAGCCTCCACTTCCGGGAAAAGCGGCGCCAGGATCAACGAGGTCTGAAACCCCCAACAGAGCAGGCCCAGCTACTCCTTCCCATATGGTCAGGTGTAGGGACGCCAGGGCGGGCGACATTGCCAGTCCCCTGCAGGGCAGGCACAACTACTCCTTCCCGTATGGTGGTGGTGCTTTGTGCATAACCCCGGCGCTTCATTAACCCCGGCGCTTCATGTTCTTGGTCCTTCTCCCGGAAACGCGGGAATAGATGCGCAGCCGATCCTGCGCCGACCGGGAATCTCCGGTTGCTCAAGTGCTGATAAACCGTCGCTTATCAAGTGGCGTTTAGTTGCCCGCATTTCATGGCGAGGAACCGTTTTTTGTATGATCCCCACTTACTATCGATTCCTGGCAGCCCGATCGCTGTTGCCTCCCCGATGCCGAACCGCATGTTCGCCTTTCGCCTCGCGACGCGCCTCGATCAAGCGGTTCCTACGCACAGGTCAGTGATGGTTCCGCTTTGGCCACCCTATGGCATTTGCCGCCGAGATGCCGAACCGCATGCCCGCCCTCCGCTTCGCGCCGCGTCTTGATCGCGCGGCCTCTCCGTGCATGGGTCAGTAGTAGATCCACTCGAAACGCGAGCGGCGGTCCGCCCAGTCGACCGCCGCCTTCAGAAGCGGTCTTCGCGCGCTCCAGGGTATGATGCCGGACGTCAGCAGGCGGTCGAGCGCGGCGGCGGCGGCGTTCCCCACCCGCCCCCCCTCGTAGAGGCGGGAATACAGTTCCGCCAGGGGATAGAACTTCTCCTTAGCGAAAGCGTAGGCTGGATCCCGGAAAGCAGGGACCTCCAGGGCGCTGCGGCCGTCGAAGATGGTGTCCACGTGACGGTCGGAAAGATACCCCTTCTCCTCGCAATAGGAATAAAGCCGGGTATTGGGATAAGGATGGTAGGTGGAGACCTGCATGCAGTTCGGGCGGGCCATGGCGTTTATCTTTATGGTGTCCAGAAGGGCGGGCAGGTCCTCGTCGGGCAGTGAGGTCATGTTGGTGGAGACGGTCTTTATGCCGTAGCGGCGGCAGAGGCGGAAAGCACGCACTATGTCATCGTTGGACATATGACGGTTGAGGACTTTCCTCCTCAGCTTCTCGTTACCGCTCTCGATGCCCATGCAGATCACCGAGCAGCCGGCGCGGGCGAAAAGGGCCACCGTCTCCTCGTCCAGCACGTTGACGCGCGAATTGCAGATGAAGGGGAGTTCCACCTCCCTGCGGTAACGTTCCATAAGCTCGCCGAACCACTCCCGGTCCAGGGTCAGGATGTCGTCGTCGAAGCGTATGTAGCGAAGGCGGCGCGCCGTATCCGCCGCTATGATGGCGTGGATCTCGCGCATCACGTTTTCCACGCTGCGGAAACGCACGTAGCTGCGGCGGTTGGGATATATGCTGCGCTGGGCATGGTTGGAGCAGTAGGTGCAGCTGTAAGGGCACCCTCGCGAGGCCATGAGGGTGCCGCGCTCATGCTGCTGCTCGCAGAAATTCGCGGGGTCGAAGATATCCCGGTCGGGAAGAGGCAGGGTGTCCAGGTCCTCCAGCAGCGGGCGCACGGGGTTGCGCACCACCTCCTCCCCCTTCCTCACCCAGAGAGAGGCTATCCTCGAAGGGTCGCGACCCTCCTCGAGGGCGGCGCACAATTCCGCCAGCGCCTCCTCGCCCTCGCCGAGACACACCGCGTCCAGGGGCGCGTCGCGCAGGGCTCCCTCCGGGTCCAGAGTGGGGTGGGCGCCGCCGCAGACGGTGAAAAGGTCGGTTTCCTCCTTTATCCAGCCCACCCAGCGTCGCACGTGGGGGAACATATGGGTGGTGCTGGAAACGGCCAGCAGGTCGGGCGATTCATCCGCTATCCTCGCCAGCAGCTCCTCTCTGCCCACCGGCCTCACGAGGTGGATAAGAGAGGTGCGATGGCCTTCCCTTTTCAGATAGGCGGAAAGATATCCTATGCCCAGGTAGATGCGCCCCTCCGGGAGGTAGCGCTCCTCGTCGTACTGGAAAAAATCGGGATAGAGGAAGGTGACCTTCAAGCCCATGCGTCACCCGCCTTCCCTCTCACAGCGGATGATCCGATCTCCGGCAGTTCATGAGGAAGCGCCCCATCTTGTCGCCCAGCCTCGGCAAACGGGAGGTGGTGAAGAGCAGGGGGTTCACGAACCAGGGGTTGTTGCCGTAGCGGATGGCCATGGTCCCGAGGCGGAAGTAGCGGCGGTAATGCCATTCCAGGATGCGGCGGTAGTTCTCCGCCAAACCCGGGTCTCCCGAGCGCAGCGCCGTCGCCAGCGTCTCTCCCGCCCAGCGGCCGCTCTCCAGGGCGTAGGTTATCCCTTCCCCGCTGATGGGATTGGTCATGGAGGCGGCGTCTCCCACCAGGAGCACGTTGCCCTTCACGGGGCAAGAACCCCCCAGGCCCACGCGCAGGAGGGCACCGCGCGGCCTTCCCAGCGGCTCGGCATGCCTCAGCTTCGACGCGGCGTGGCGAGTGCGCTCCACAAAGGCCTCGAAGACGCGGTTCACGTTGAGTTCGCGCCTGGCGCGCGCGTAGAGCATGAAGCCCGCGCCCACGTTCACTGTCTCATTGTCCACGGGAAATATCCAGCCACAGGCGGGGGAGATGGCGTCCTCAGGATAGATCTCCAGGAAATCGGAGACCCCCTCCGCGCCCCGCATGTAGCAGCGCACGGAGATCCCCAGGAAGAGGGGGTCGCGTTTCAGCATCCCCAGCTCCCCTCCCACCAGCGAGGTCGGCCCGTCGGCGCCCACGATGTAGCGGGCATATATCTCCACGCCCTCCCCTTCGCGCTCCGCCCGCACCCCGGGGAAGCGTCCCTCGCGAGGCGGAAGCACGCCGGTGGCGCGGCAGCCCTGCCATACCTCGGCTCCCAGCTCCTGCGCCCGCCGCAGGAGGATGAGGTCGAGCTCCCGCCTGGGCACCACATAGCCGTGGTCGGGATAGCGGCTGCCCATGGGGTAGCGGACCTCGGTGAGCCCGCCACGGGTGGCGTAGAAACGTATGCCCGCGGTGCGCTGGAAACGCCCCTCCAGCTCGTCCCGCAGGCCCAGGCGGTAAAGGGCGTGCACGGCACGCGGGGCGATGCCGTCCCCGCAGGTCTTGTCGCGCGGAAAATGTTCCTTATCGATCAGCAACACCTGGAAACCGCGCGCGGCGAGGGCGCAGGCGGTCGCGCTCCCTCCGGGGCCGGCTCCCACTATGACCACGTCGTATTCCCCGCTCATGGCGTCGATTATAGCATGGAGACCCCAGGCCTCTTGTTCGCGGGCAGCACACATCCATCTTCTCTTGTGAAAGACATGTTCCGGGGTGGCGCGCAGCGATGGCGAGAAGCCTCAAGCCAGACCCCAGGCATGAAGCGGAGAGACAACAAAGACTTCCCGCCAAAAGGGAACCAGCCCGACAAGGGGCATGACCATGCCGAACTCCATGGAAACGCCTCGAGGCAAACGGCCACATGAGCGAGGGAAGAGGCAGAACGCAGAGAGGCGTCGATCACGCGGGCTAGGTCCTGATGCTTTCTGGCTTGTATAGGCATTCGTTGCCCTGTTCTGGGCGCTCTTGGTCCCTTGAAGCGACGGGCGATATCCTCCCTCCATCCCTTAATGCGCGCCGTGCTCTCTTGAGATGGAGCCCAGCTTTGTACTGCCTTGAAAGACCACCCTGCCCTGATCGCCGAAAGCTATAAGCCCCTCACGGGGCTTGACCGAAAGCGTAGCCTTTCTCCGTAAAGGGGCTAGCCAGTCGCTCCCTTACGCGCTCAAGCGGAACGACCGACGAAGATACGCACGTTGTAGCCGGAGTCCACCGTAGCCCCGGGAAGTGGGACCTGGTCGAGGACCTTTCCCACCTTGGC
>JACVJG010000139.1 GCA_015711875.1 Candidatus Solincola jinzensis
GCCTTGAGAGAGGGCCCGGGGCAAAGGGCGAAACGCCGCGACCGGCTCCGGCCGCGGTGGGGGAGCCGGCGAAGGCCATGTACATCGCCGAGGGCTATGCCGGCGGCGGCTTCGACACCTGGATACTGCTCGCCAATCCCAACCGCGAGGACGCCCACGCCACCGTCACCTTCGCCCGCGAGGACGGCAGGGAGGTGGTGAGGGAGCTGGACATCCCGGCCTCCTCGCGCTCCAGCATCCTGGCCGACGAGGTAAAAGGGCTGGAGGGTTGCTCCTTCTCCACCCGTGTGGATTGCGACCTGCCGCTATTCGTGGAGCGCTCCATGTATTTCTTCTACCATGACCGGGCGGGGGGCACCAACTGCCCGGCGTTGGAAAGTCCTTCCACCCGCCGTTTCTTCGCCGAGGGCTACACCGGGGGCTGAGATACCCGGGCCTGATCGTCCGATTTCGGGTATTTACATGTGTTTGGGGAGCATTGGGCGTCATGACCGACCTGCCTTTTGTTACCGGGACGGTAAAGTCCGTACGCAGGACCACGCTGTCCTCCAGAGCCAGGCCATCACGGAGTGACCGAGGATCGGGATCCTGCAAGGGAAAAGAATACGTTTTTCTAGCGCAATGGTGGTGATATCCGGGATGTTAGTACTGTTTTTACTGTTCCCGGTCGGCCTGATCACGATTGGCCTCGGTGTGCAGGAAGGACGATCCGAGGGCCGTAGCGCTTTCCGTACCCATTGGGTCTCCCTGCTGCGAGCCCGGTATTCGGGTAGAATGTTCTATGGAGGAGGGGGGTTCGTCGCGCTGACGAAAAGGGACCGGTGTTAGGTCCATAATGGGATATTATGGTATAAGGAACGGGGATGAGGATTAAATGGTGGGCCGGGAGGAGTTCGAGGGGCTTGTCGTGGAAGCCCTGGAGGGTTTCCCGGAGGAATTCCGCCGACTTGTCTTCGACAACCTCGCGGTGGTGGTGGAGGATGTGGCCTCACCTGAGGAAGCGCGGAGAGCGGGAGTGCGCGATCCCATGACCCTTCTGGGGCTGTATAGCGGCGTTCCCTTCACGCATTGGGGAAAGGGCCACTACATGGGGCCGCCCGACGTGATCAGGATATACCGTCTGCCCATCCTGGCGGAGGCAGGGGCGCGGGGAGACGTGCGGGAAAAAGTGCGGCAGGTGGTGCTGCACGAGCTGGGGCACCGCGCCGGCCTCGACGAGGAACGCCTGCGCGAACTGGGCGTCTACTGACCCCGCGGGGAGAAGCCCCTTGCCTTAAAGTGGATCACGGAAGTCACGGGAAAGGGCTAGTGCCTCTCTCTCGCCACCGCCGCCTAAGCGCCCCATCCGGCCACTGTTCATGTCGAATCTACGGGACGCTGGTGGCTCGGCGCAAGATCTGGAAAAGGCCACCGTCGATGCTGGCCGTGATGTCGTTCGCCTCGGCCCCAAAGGCGCTTATTGCAGGGCGGAGAGGGCCGCGCCCATGGCCCCCACGAGCTGCGGGTTCTCCGGGATGAGCAGGGGGAGGCCAAGGCGCTTTTCCAGCAGCGCCCTCAGACAGGGGTTGCGCGCCACCCCGCCCGCGAAGACCACCTCGCGCTCCACCCCTACCCGCTTGAGCAGGGACACCGCGCGGTCGCAGATGGCCTCATGCAGGCCGCGGGCGATCTCCGGGCGGGGCGTGCCGCGGGCGATGAGCCCGGTGACCTCGGACTCCGCGAACACCGTGCACATGCTGGATATCTTTACCTCCGCCTCCGTTTCCAGGGCGATGCGGCCCATCTCCTCGATGGAAAGGCCCATGGCGGCGGCCATCACCTCGAGGAACTTACCCGTGCCCGCCGCGCAACGGTCGTTCATCTGAAAGTCGGCTACCTTCCCGCCCGGCGCCAGGGAGATGGCCTTGGTGTCCTGGCCCCCGATGTCCAGGATGGTGCGGCACTGTGGGAAAAGGCGATGGCATCCCAGCGCGAAGGCCTTGATCTCGGTGATGGTGGAGTCGGCGAAATTGGCCTGGGCGAGATGCCTGCCGTAACCCGTGGCCACCAGGACCTCGAAGCTGCGGTCCTCCAGAAGGCGCCGGCATTGCTCCAGGGGATCGAAGGTGGTGGCCACCACCTCTCCCCGCAACAACCTGTCGCCGTCCATCTCCACCAGGGCTATGGTCCGCGACCCGATATCCAGTCCGCCTATGGCCATGCGATCACTCTCCCGGTCCCCGTGGCATCACTTGCCTTTTTCCGCCTGCGTGACTCCCGCGCGCGCAAAGCGCTCTGGTGCAAACCGAAAGTTTCCGGTTCCCAGCACAACGCGTTGCCCGCGCGCGTGTAAAGCTCAGTATAGAAAAATACACCATGAGGCAAGCGCAAAGCCATGTCGCGGCTGAGGACGGATCCGACCTTCGGGCGACCCTCGCCTGTTCCCTTCACCATGGATGGCGGGGCATGGGAACCGCGGGTCAGCCCGCGTGTTCTCCATCCCATGAGCCACCGCGGCAGCTCCGCGGTAAAAGGCCGGAAAGCATGGCGGTGCCGTTATGGCGCGATGTAGGCACCTGCGGCCTGCCGCATCACGCTCCTGGGGAATCAGCTCCCGGTGCAGTCTTCCGCGCCGCCCCAGGCGTCAGGGTTTCTCCCCCGCGCCCACCATCTCGATAAGCGCCTGCACGCGCGTGGAGAGCTGGCCCACGTCCTCGGCGCTGTAATCTGTCTCCAGATAGAGGAAGGGCACGCCCAGCTTCTCCAGCTCGCGTTGCACCCCGAAGGCCTCCACGGTATAGGGGTCACAGAACTGCAGGGCGTAATAGACCACCGCGTCGATGTCGTAGTCCCGCACCAGTTCCTTTATGTGTTCCATGCGCTCACGGTTAGGGGTGAAGATGGCGCAGTGTATCTTCAGGTACCGGTCCGCGATATTGTCCAGGAGCGTATCCAGGTCCGGCGCTTCCTCGTCCACAAGGTTGTCGAAATAGCGTATGCCGGTGCACATCTCGTCCATGGCCACCACCGCGCCCGAGGTCTCGATGATGGTGGCTACCTTCCAATTGGGAAGGGCCATGGGGCATCCCGAGAGGAGGATGCGAGGACGGTGCGCGCCTCCGATGTAGACGCCCTCCTCACGGCGCCTCTCCAGCTCGTCGCAGAGGGCGTTGACCTTTTCCGTCAGCCTCTTCGGGTCATCGTAGAAGGCTATCTGGTCCACGAGCAGGGCGTCCCGTCCGGAGATGACGGGGGGATCGCTTTTGCGCAACTCCTCCAGGCGCAGCAGGGCTTTGCGCTTCTCGTTGATGATCCTGACCGCCTCGCGCAGTTCCTCCAGCCCCACCTTTTTCCCCGCCAGCTCCTCCAGGCGGACCAGCAACCGCCTTATCTCTTTCCTCCACATGTCGCGGTCGTGCTCCAGCTTCATCTGGGGCACCTCCATAACATGCACGGGCTGCAACTCACCCAGCACCTCGAAATACTTCTTCTTGCCGTCGCAGGTGGTCTCTCCCACCAGGAGGTCGCAGGACTCGATGTAGGGGCAGACCTTGGCGAGCTTGAACCCCAGTGATGACTTGATAAGGGCGCAGATGTTGCGGGGCAGGTGTTTCTCGGCTTCCTCGGGAGCCACCTGCGCTCCCGCGCAGAGGCCCACGCAGATGCCGCCCACGGCCACTATGAGCTCCTCCGGCACGTAAGTGCAGAAGGTACCCACCACCACGCCGCCCGAATCGCGGTGCTCCACCAGCTCCTTAACGCGCAGCCCGTGCACCTCCGAGAACACGAAATCGAAGTACTCCATGCCTTGCGGCCGGTTCTCCTGACTCAGGATGTGCTCCTGGTACATGGGGGGAAGCACTTCCAGCAGGCCGGCGTGAGCCTCCAGGTCTATGCCCAGCTTCTCCCACATGGCGTCGTAATCGGACATGGTCCCTCCTTTCGGAATGCGTCCTATACCCAGCGTGAGCTGTAAGGCTCCACCTTTGCGTAGATCACCCCCTTACCTTCCAGGCAGGCGACCGCCGCGTCCTTGTCCTCCGGCGATACGCGCAGGGATATGCCGCAATTGACGGTGAACTCTCTGGGGGTGTTGATCACGGCGTGCTTGACCCCGGCGCTTTTGAGGGCGGATTCGGCGCTGATCGCCTGGTGCGTGGAGTCGAAAAGGATCACGTAACAGTTATAGCCTTCCATGGGAATCTTACATAAGCGTTGCTTATAATGATCATGGTGATATCTAATACGCGCACGTCGAATATATAATAATCTGTCGCGATAGGGCAATGACCAAGGGCACCGCAACCATGGACGCGGTCGCCCGCGGGAGCGGAACAGCGCACAGGGTGGTGGCAACGGCTGTCCCAAGGGCGGGAAAAATGGAATCCCGTCGCCCGGGACCGAGCGAAGGGACGGTATTGGGCAATGACGCTTTCAGGAGGCCTAAACGGCTTCCTTCCTATATATCAAATGCCGGTCCCAGGCGACGGGCGGTTCATTCCCTCGTTTTGCGCCCTCGAGCGGCCGCGGATAGCAGAGGCAACACGCCAGGTGCATAGGCATATCGCAACCGTAACGGGAGAGATAAGGGTAACGCCTTTCGGCGACTCTTCGCAGCTCCGCGTCCCCGATGCTGTTGATCACCTTCATGGCTCTCATCCCTTGTGTTTTCCATAAAGACAACATTCTGCCTGCAATCATTATAATTTGCTATCTAAAGGCGTTGAATAATACCTGAGTATGAATATATACTGGTTATAATGCGTATGAATTATTCATTTAAATATATACTATCTCCTTTCCAGTACTCTTTATCAGGTCTTCAGGGCTATGCATGTTTCAAAACCACCTTAAAATACCTCAATAGTGTAACAAATACAGTATATCTTGACACTATAGTATTCCGATGTTACTTTAATTATAGCTTGTGTTTCACTATTAAGGAAGGTTGGTGAAGAGATGTACAGCGACAACGAGGTCGAGAGGTGGTTCCTGGGCCTGCCGTTCGTGGACGAAAACGCGGGTGAGATGGCGGAGATGCTCGTGTTTCCCTGCCTGAGCGAGGAAGAGGTGGAGCGTATCTACCTCGGCCTGCCTCTCATAGCCGCCTGAACCCGCGGCCGTCATGTTGCCGTCGCCATAGTGAAGGCGAACACCTGCCTGGGAAACGCGTGGCAGCGGGCATACGGGGAAGAGAGCGCTCGCCGGCGCCCAGGCACACTGACGCCGCTTCCAGCGTTGGGTTGGGTTTGGGCGTCGGCCTTGCTCGGGCAGGGTATTATGGGGCAGGTTTTGCCCTTTTAGGGAGGATCGTGTCACCACCAATCGGCGGTTGCCGCCCCGTATATGCGATGCGGCCTTTGGTGGCCAACGAGCTCCTGGCCCGTGCGGGCGGGTTCGCCATGGAAGCCATCGAAAAAGGTAGAAATGAGCCGATGCCATAATATAGGGCGTTGATCATTGTTGTATTATGTATGGCGGAATCCGCGTTGCCCGACATGGATGCAAATGTCGGTGGGAAGTGGTGCTCGATAGCGTAAACCGATCGGCCTCATAAAGCGGAAAAGGCGTATGGAAGACATAGGGGAAAAGCTCAGGGAACTGCGTAAGGGCAGGAGGCTCTCCATCCGCAAGGTCTCCGAGGAGACGGGTTTCTCGGTCTCCTTTCTCAGCAAGCTGGAAACGGGCAAGAGCAGCATAACGGTGAAGAACCTCATCAAACTGCTCAACTTCTACGGGGTGACCCTGGCGGATATCTTTTCGGAGTCGCAAGGGAGAAAGATCACCTACCGGCGAGAGGACAGGCGCAGGATCGAGAGCCCGGAGGACGTGACCCTGGAGCTCCTGGTGGACGACCCCGAGGTGGAGATGGAGGGTTTACTGGGCACCTTCAAACCCCACGCCAGGTATAAAGACCCCGTTGAGCACGGCGGCGAGGAGTTCGCCATGGTGCTGAAGGGGGAGTTCCGCTTCGAGGTGGGAGGCGCCGCTCACCATCTCAGGGAGGGCGATTGCGCGTATTTCAGGGGGGAGCAGCCGCACCATTGGGAAAACCTCTCCAACGGAGAGGGAGCTCTGCTCATGGTCATCACCCCGCCCGGGGTGTAGGGACAAGCCCCGGTTCCCCCGCGTGACCGTACGGGAAAACCTCTCCTATGAAATATCCGAAGAATCCGAAGAGCCGCCGGGTTAAGGGTTCGCGCCACATCCTCCCGGCAGGGCCGCCCTGTCATTCCATCCAGAACCCGTGACCGTCGGGCAACAACCGGCATGCGCATGTGGAAACGGCCTTACGATCCCTGGCTCGCTTTTTCAACGCGTGGCCTATGGTTATGGGGTATAAGGCGCGTTCCGCGCATGCGCTTGTCCGGGGAAGGGGAAACGAGCTCCATGTGCCCGGAAACGGATACCGCGCGCTTGCATGGTCAGAACATGTTTAGGAACAGTGCAGTTCAGCAATAATTGCCTATGAGATGCCAGAACGAGAAGGCAGTGGATGTCGATGGTGACCGGTTTGACCGGATGGACTCGAGAGAATCGGGGGGAAGGGAGCCTTTTACGGCCACGGTTAGCGAGAACACGAGGCAGGCGAAACGAAGGTGGCGGGAACATTAGCCTGGAGCGGGGATCCCGCGGAACGACCAGGCAGCAGAGGATGATGGCTTTAACCGCAGGCAAAACGAAGAAAAGACCGGAGTCAGCAGTGCCCTGAGGGCTCTAGAAGTACAAGGGAGGGTGAAATGGCGGCCGAAAGAACAGCGGAAGGTCTTCGGGAGGGGGAAAGCGAAGCGAGGTACGGGAGGCTGCGACCCTTCAACGCCGTGGTGGGCGTGATCCTGCTCCTGCAGGGAGTGCTCATGCTCATACTGAGCAACGACCGCACCCTGCCCCTCACCACCAATTATCTCAAGAGCGACCCCTTCATCGACGGCGCCCTGCCTCCTCCCTCCCAGGTGGGGAGCGTGAGGCTGGGACCCCTGGTGGCTGCCTTCCTGCTCTTGAGCGGGCTGGCGTTGCTGATCCTCACCCTGCCGCGCGTTTTCGAGTGGTACGTTTCCAACCTCAAAAAAGGCGCTAACTACGCCCGCTGGATGGAGTATTCCATAACCGCTTCGCTGATGATCGTGGTCATCGCCATGCTCTC
>JACVJG010000140.1 GCA_015711875.1 Candidatus Solincola jinzensis
GCTGACCAGGCGGGAGACCGAATGGTGCGTCTTCTCTTCGTCGATCAAAGCGAACCTCACTTTCGCTGACCCGTCTCCCGGGCGAAGAAAAGCGCTGCCTTTCGGAGGATCTCTTTCTCCTCCTTGAGGATTCTACACTCCCGGCGCAGGCGGTTGAGCTCCTCCCGCTCCTCTGAGGTGAGCCCTTCCGCCTTGCCCTCGTCGATGTCCGCCTGGCGCACCCAGCGGGCGAGGGTCCAGTCGGAGACTCCGATCTCCCGTGCCGTCTCGGCGAGGGTCCTTCCGCCCATGCGGTAGAGCCTCACCGCCTCCGCCCTGAACTCCGGTGGAAAGGGTTTCCCTTGTGCCATGCTCACTCCTTTCTCGAGGGACCCATTATCCCTCAATCCAGGGTGTCAACGAAAGCGGGTCAACTTCAGAACTGGATGAGGAGCTCGGGAGGATAAACGCCAGGCTTCCGGTGATAGAGGCCACCGTAAAGTATCTCGAGGGACTCGAGGACCGTGTGGCTGCCGCTCCCTGCCCGTCATGCGAGCAGGAGATAATCCCCGCGGATGTGCTGCGGAGGCTTGGGGACGTCAAGGCCGGCATGGGCGAAGAGGCGGCGGAAAAGAGCGAGAAGAAGAGGCAGCTCTCCGATGCCCTGCAGGCACTCAAGAAAACGATAGACAGGCTGAGGGCCATTCTGGACGACGAGCTCCCCAAGGCCGAGGCGGAGGTCAAGGCCTCCCGCGAGAAGCTGGGAGAGATGATCGGCCGAGGGATCGGCGAGGACGAGGACCCCGAGGCGCTCGCCAGAAACAGGCTGGCCGAGGTCGAGGCCAAGCTGGAAGAGGCAAGCAACGTGTTGCGGGCATACAACCAGGAGATAGACGAGATAGAGGATGTGCTGAAAGAGGCGCGGATCATTCGCGACGCGCTGGCGGCGCAGAAAAAGATCGATGCGATCAATACGGTCACCGATTCGCCCGAGTGGGAAGCCATGGTCGAGGCGCGCGACAGGCTGAACAGGGAGCTGGAGGCCGCCGCAAAAGTAAGGGATGCGGTTGAAGCCGTCATCAACGAAATCGCGGGGGAGAGACTGCGCGACGCCGAGGACTTGATAAAGGAGTATTACCAAGCTCTCGTGGAAAGGCCTGATTTCGACGCGATAATTATCGATGCCGAGGACCACGACGTTTACGCGGTAAGCGGCATGGAAAAGGAGAGGCTGATAACCTTCTTCAACCAGGGGGATATGAACTGCGCCGCTCTCAGCATCTTTCTCTCCCTGGGTGCTTGCTCGCTTCGCGAAGGCGGTACCGCTTTCCTGATACTGGACGATCCCTCCCAGAGCCTGGACTCGGTCCAGAAACGCAGGCTGGCCGCGCTCATCGACAGGGTGGCTTCTGACCGGCAGGTGGTGCTCTCCACCATGGACGAGGAGCTGCTGCGGGCGTTGAAGGAGGAAGTGACCAAGGTCAAAAGGGTCTACCGTCTCGGCGAATGGGACCCGGTCAAGGGACCTTCGATCAAGGAGGAATGATCGCCTTTGGGATTGCCCTACCGTACCGCCAACGAACTGGAGAGGATACGTGCGCTTCACGGTGACGATTTCGGCAAGATCGCCCAGAAGCTGCTGGCGCTTGCCTTCGTCGAGCTCGGATTCCGCTTAGCCGAGGAACGCGCCGTGCAAGGGGTGGACATCGACCTCGTGGACGAAGAGACTGGCGAAAAGCTCTCCTTCGAGGTGAAGACCAGCCAGAGCTCACAGTTAAGAATAGAATTAAAGGACATCAAAGGCCTGGAATCCCGGCGCGAGAACGACGGGTACGCACCCTATTTCGCCTTTCTCTTCAAGCCTCACCATATCGGGGAAGGGTGGATCATCGTGCCCGCCAAGGGGATCAAGAAGGGCACCCACAACGCCATGCGACTGGCGAGCAAGGACCATCGAGCCCTGTCAGGTCGGGTGAACGCCGCGTTCGCGCAGGTAGTGGAACGTGCTTATGAGGATCTTATCGGGTGCCGGAAGGGAAGCGCTCAGGGAATGCTTAAGAGAAAATACGGGATCTAAGAAGAGATGTCCGTGAAGTCCGGGAGTTATGTGTAAGGCGGTGATGCGAATGCCTTTCCCCATCGATTCCTTCGGAGATGCTTTTCTGGCGGGCGAGGTCATCAGGTTCATCGAAGACCACACCAAGACCTGCCGCAGGTGCGGCAGGGACAGCTTTTACGGGGAGAAAGATTACGAACACGAAGACCGCGGCGATTACCTTTGCCCGCGCTGCTGGGACGCATACGACGAGGACGACGGATACGAGGACTTCGATTGATATATGACTCAGACACGGGGGTCCAGACACGGGGGTCAGGCCTCGTTCGATGTCTGAGAGAAGGGGGTCGCCTGGGGCGCAGCTGAGACCTCGCTTGATGTCTGAGGCATTGAAGCCTTCCATTCGCTAGGCACTCGATGCGCTGAATTTTTCACCGGGATTATTGCTTCCCTTATCGCTTGATTCGCTAGCCCGATAAAAGAATCCAGGCATGAGGAAATGCCATTATTTAGCAGTTGAGGGGGCGATCAATCACATAAAGTGTGGGAGTGGGGATATCCGCCGGCTCCCTTCCACCTTCAGGCCTCCGGGCCTGGCCGAGCCCTTCGTCGGCCCTTCCGGCTTCCAGGGGTTGGATTGGGTGCCCCCGGCGGGATTCGAACCCGCGACCTCCCCTGCGCCAGAGGGGTGCTCTATCCGCTGAGCTACGGGGGCTCCCCACTCCGAATCTCGGGTTTCCCCGAAACATGTATATCTTATAATCTATGTATGACAATTAGGATGCTGGCGTGATATAATAGAACTGCGCCAGAGGGGTGCTCTGAAAAGAGCTACGGGAGAGGCGGGAGACCGCCTCTTTCCTTATGGGGTCACTTTGCATGGGATCACCTTGCGCGATTGCGCCTTCGACGCCTGGGGCCTTTTCCCTTCCGGGGTCATATCTTCGTTTTTCGCTTGCTCCGCTTCCGAGGGCGCAAGGGTCTGGGCACAGGGTTCGATCCAAACACGGGGTCTTATCAGGTGTTTGAAACGGGAGAAAACCCCCGCACCTAAAGCCTATACATTGCAATAAATAGACATATATGGCATATTAGCGTTATGAGATTTGAAAGAATCCAGGAAATTGTGGGCGACGAGCCCTTGTTCGAGACCGGGCTCCTCCTGGCGGGGGACGTCGACCCCGCGAGCGTGCGGCGCCAGTTGTCGCGCCTGGTCGCCTCCGGCCGCATACTCCAGCTCCGCCGCGGCCTCTACGCTCTCGCGCCGCCCTTCCAGAAAGTGAGGCCCCACCCCTTCCTGGTCGCAAACCACATCGTGCGGCCCTCCTACGTCAGCCTGCAGTCGGCTCTCGCCTATTACGGGCTCATCCCGGAGCATGTGCCCATGGTCACCAGCGTCACCACCTCGCGCCCGGGGCGACGCGATACCCCCCTCGGCGCTTTTGCATACCGCCACATAAACCAGGATCTGTTCTCAGGTTATCGCCTTGAGGATTTAAGAGGAGGCCAGAACGCCATGGTGGCCGCCCCCGAAAAGGCGTTGCTCGACCTGCTTTACCTCGCGCCCCGATCGGACCGACGGGGTTATCTCAGGGAGCTGCGGCTTCAGAACCTGGATTCCTTGAACCTGGAGGAGCTCGCGCGCCTTGCCGAAGCCGCCGGCAGCCCCAAACTGCGCAGGGCGGTCGCTAACGTGAGTAAGCTTGCGCGCATGGAAGCCGAGGAGTACGAGGCGCTGTGAAGGAATACCGGTCCGGGCTCGCGCGAGCCGCGGCGTCGCCGCTTCAAGCCCGCAACGACGTGAGGGAATACCTCCAGGCGCGCATCCTGGGCGTCCTGCAAAGGCAGGGAGCCATGGTTCCGCTCGCCTTCCATGGGGGAACCGCGTTGCGGTTTCTCTACGCTACCGCCCGCTACTCGGAGGATCTCGATTTCTCGCTTGCGGGGAGAAGGGAGGGCTACGACCTCCGGTCCTGGCTCAAAGCGGTCCACCGGGAGTTGTCCCTCGAGGGTTACGAGGTGCTGATGAAGGTAAACGACAAGAAGACCGTACACAGCGCTTTCGTCCGCTTCCCTGGACTTTACCACGACATCGGGCTTTCCTCCCATCGCCGGGAGACCTTATCCGTCAAGCTGGAGGTGGACACGAACCCCCCGCGGGGAGCCGTCCTCGAGACCACCGTGGTGCGCCGCCACGTCCTCCTGCAGCTTCAACATCACGACAGGGCGACCCTGCTGGCGGGAAAACTGCACGCCGTGCTCATGAGGCCTTATCTTAAGGGGCGCGATCTTTACGACCTCTGCTGGTATCTCGGGGACCCTGAATGGCCGGAGCCCAACCTGGTCTATCTCAACAATGCCTTGCGCCAGACGGGCTGGGACGGCCGTCCCTTGACTTCGAGAAACTGGCGCAGGGCGGTTCGCGACAGACTTGAGGAGGTCGCGTGGGAAGAGGCGGTGGAAGACGTCAGGCCTTTCCTGGGGCCGGGCGCCGACCCCTCCATCCTGGACAAGAAGAACCTCTTCCGCTTGCTCAACCAGGCGGAAAAGCGAGGGTAAAAAGCGAAGCCCTGATCCTTTTCGCTTTGCGTGATTGTCAAGAGAACTTGAAAGCCCGTGTACTGTGGGTCAGCGTGGGATCGAGCCTATCAGGTCGATCTTTCCCGCTCCCGATGAGGTGGAAACCTTAAAGCGCTTGAAGGACCGGGAGAAAAAGTGGCTCATGGAGCGGCGGGCTGAGAGGCGACTTGAGAAGAGACCCTGGCGATGGGGCTCGACCGGGTTCATCCTCTTTCCGTTTGGGTATAATTAAAACGTTCTCAGGCACGGGGGTCAGGCCTCGCCCGGTGCCTCAGGCACGGGGGTCAGGCCTCGCTTAGTGCCCGGGAGGACGGTTGGAAAACCGGGTATAAGGCCTGGATCAGGCTTTGCTCGGTGCCCGAAGGTCCGGCACAGAAGCCACAGGCACGGGGAGCAGGCCTCGCCCGGTGCCCGGGAGGAAGGTTGGAAGGCGGGCTTCATATCCCGGTGCGCGAAAAGCCCGCAAAGGGGATAGCCAGGCAGGCGAGCGCCACATGAAGCTCAAGTGGAAAGAGGACTTCTCGCCGGCGGGCCCGGACAAGTACTCGTAGAGCCGGGGCAGGGAGAAGAAAGAGGTCCTGAGAGGTCAAGAGAAGGTAACATCTACCATCCATAACGGAATTCGCCGTCGTGGAAATGCGGTCTTTTGGATTATGACTGGAGAACATGCCAGGCTGCTTAAAAAGATGCCTGGCCGCTTCCCGGTGAGCGAGCCGGGCTTTGCGGGCAAGCATGCCGCGCAAGGAGGTTGTGACCTGACCGGTTTTCGGGGGGTACCTGCTCCGCTGCGGGCATACTCAGGCACGCGTGCCGCGTAAGGAGGTTGTGACTTGACCGAGGCTACCTGGGAATTGGACGAGTTCGACGAAATCCTGAACATGCGCAGCGACATGGAGCGCTTTTTCAGCCATATGCCGCGCTGGAAAAAGCCCTCCGCGGTCTTCGAGAAGGCCTGGAAGCCGCTGTGCGACGTCTACGAGTGCCCGGACCACTTCACGGTGGTCCTGGAGCTGGCGTGGGTGGACGAGTCGGAGGTCGAGGTGGTGCTGCACGGCAGGGTCCTCACCGTGAGGGGGCAGCGCCGGCAGTTCAGGCCCCAGAACATGAGCACCGCCCACATGCTGGAGATCAACTACGGCGAGTTCGAGAGGAAGCTCGAGCTGCCGGTGGACATCGACGCGGATGCCACGCGCGCCGTTTACCGGCGCGGTTTTCTGGAGATCACCCTGCCCAAGCTGAAGCGCGACCGCCTGCGGGAAGTGGACATCCGCAGCGAGTAAGCCCGGTCACGGTTTCGATCACAGGAGGTAAGCCTTGCCGGACAACAGTTTTCCCATGGGAATGGCGGAGCCTTATATCCCCGAGGTGCTGCCCGTGCTCCCCTTGAAGGACACGGTCATCTACCCACATATCATCGTCCCCCTGCTCATCACACGGGAGGAATACGTCAAGCTCATCGACGACGCCCTCACCGCGGACCGCCTGGTGGCCGCCGTGGCCAGTAGGGAGGAGGTCGAGACCCCACAGCCGGAGCAGATCTACGACATAGGGACCGCCGCCGCCATCATCCGCATGCTCAAGCTGCCTGACGGCTCCATGCAGCTCTTCGTGCAGGGGGTGCAGCGCATCCGACTGGTGGAATACGTGCAGCGTCAACCCTACCTCAAGGCGAGGGTGGAGAAGGTCAGGGAGGTCATAGAGGAGTCGGTGGAGCTGGAGGGGCTGGCGCGAAACGTGCTCACCCAGTTCAAAAAGATGGTCTCCCTGGCGCCTTACCTGCCCAACGAGATCTTCATCGCGGCCATGAACATCGGCGAGCCCAACAACCTGGCCGACTTCATCGCCTCCAACATCAACATCAGCCTGGAGGAAAAGCAGGAGCTCCTGGAGGCGCTGGACGTTAAAGTGCGCCTGGAAAAGCTCACCGTCTTCCTCAACAAGGAGATCGAGATCCTGGAGATCGGCTCCAAGATCCAGTCCGAGGTGCAGACGGAGATGTCCAAGAGCCAGCGGGAGTACTTCCTGCGCGAGCAGCTCAAGGCCATCCAGAAGGAGCTGGGCGAGTTCGACGAGCGCACCATGGAGATCAACGAGTTCCGGGAGAAGATAGAGCAGAGCGGGATGCCGGAGGCGGCGCGCAAAGAGGCAGAGCGCGAGCTTGACCGCCTCTCCAAGATGCCGGTGGCGGCGGCGGAGTACACGGTGGCGCGCACCTACCTGGAATGGCTTACCAGCCTGCCCTGGAACGTTAGCACCGAGGACAACCTGGACATCGCGCGCGCACGCAAGGTGCTGGACGAGGACCACTACGACCTGGACAAGGTCAAGGACCGCATCATCGAGTACCTCGCGGTGCGCAAGCTCAAGGAGGACATGAAGGGCCCCATCCTGTGCTTCGTGGGCCCGCCCGGGGTGGGCAAGACCTCCCTGGGCCAGTCCATCGCCCGCGCCCTGGGGCGGAAGTTCGTGCGCATCTCCCTGGGCGGGATG
>JACVJG010000141.1 GCA_015711875.1 Candidatus Solincola jinzensis
TTATGATCTTGCGTTCGACGATCACCAGTCTTTGGGCCCCGTCGCGGCTGAGGATACGCCCCTGCTCCTCCCAGTGGTGATTCGACGACACCGAGAGGGGGACACCGCATTCGCGGCACACGGAGAACACGGGGCTGTACCGTGAAAGCCCCTTGCCCCGCAACCATCTCCTTCTTATCATGCCCTTGGATCCACCTGACCCAGGCTTCCTTTTATCCAGTTCGATCCTCCGCTTTCCGCCCCCAGGAAAGAAGGACTCCTCTCCCGAGATAGCAATACGCTTTCACGAGCTGGCGGTTCCTCTACATCAAGGGAAAAACGCCTGCGATCGGGTTTCCTCTCTCCTTCCAATGCCATGAAAATATTATCATGGTTTATAGTCCAAGAAGCTACCCGTTTACGCCCTCCATATACACGGCGCTCATGCCGTTTCTCTGTTCAGGGGCTTCCATGACCAGGCATGACGGAAGAAGCGTGGCAATGGAATCGCGATCATGCCAGTGTTGAAGGCCAACGCTGATAAAACATTGGGCAGCATTGGCGACAACAACCTTACCGAAAGAGAAGGCTACCGCGATTTTCCTGCAAACGGAGCGCTTGCCTCCCATGAACGAGGGGCAACGCCTTAACGTAAAAGCGCCCCCCATGGGGCGCTTATGAGGCGTGAACCGCAGTCATCATTTCAGCTGTTCGCGCGTGAAACCAAGGATACGCCTGGCGGTGACCAGTAGCTGTATCTGCCCCGTGCCCTCGAATATGTCGTTGATCTTGGAGTCGCGCATCCATTTTTCCAGCAATAACTCGCGCGAATAACCTAAGGGCCCCATGATCTCTACCGCTTTCTGGGTTATGCGGGTCACCGCTGACCCCGCTTTGGCCTTGGCCATGGACGCCTGAAGGTCGTTGCGAAGGCCGTTGTCCAGCATCCACAGGGCTCTCCAGGTCAACAGGCGAGCGGCCTTGAGGTCGGACTCCATCTGCATTATATCCCTTTCCAGCGAGGTCATGCGGTGGGGGTTGATGCCGTAGCGCAGTTCCACACCCTGTTCCGTGAGATACTCACGCAGGAAATCGAGGGCCGCCTGCCCCACCCCGATGGCCATGGCGGCCACCAACGGCCTAGTGGCGTCGAAGGTCGCCATCACCTTTTTGAAGCCCTCGGTCTTGGTCTTGTCCACCACCTCCGGGCTTCCCAGGATGTTCTCCTTGGGAATGCGGCAATCCATGAAGGATATGGAGACGGTGTCGGAGCAACGGATGCCCATCTTGTCCTCGATCTTGGTGATCTGCATACCGGGGGTGCCGTGTTCCACGATGAAGGGTTTGATGCCCGCGCGTCCCGCGCTGCGGTCGACGGTGGCCCACACCACCACGAAACCCTCCGAGTCCTCCAGGGCGCTTTTTCCAGAGGTCACAAAGATCTTCTCGCCATTGAGCACCCACTCATCACCGTCGAGGACAGCGGTGGTCTTTATATTTGCGGTATCTGATCCCGCCTCCGGTTCTGTAATGGCCATGGCGCCCCAGACCGGCTTGTCGCCCGCGAAACGAGCCAGGAATTTCTCCTTCTGTTCCGGAGTCCCGCTGGCCTGCACCGCGGCTCCTCCAAGCCCGGGCCCTGGAAAGGAGAGGGCGATGCCCGCGTCACCCCAGAATATCTCCTCCACGGTCACCGCGCCAGCGAGATTTGTTTCCTTGGGCTTCTTTTCCTTTGTTTCCTCCTCGCCCTTATCCTCTTTTTTCTCCGTCCCGAAAGCGCCGGCTATACCGCCGCCCATGACCTTCTGCACCATGTTCAGGAGGTCCCAGGGCTTCTCATGCTCCTGCTCGTCGTACTGGCGCGCTAGCGGCCTGACGGCGCTCTCCGCGAACATGTGGACCATGTTCTTGGTGGCCTTGATGCGCGGGGAGAGTTCAAAGTCTATCATCTTCCACCTCCTATACCATCACGAAGCCCTCGAAGGCGGCGAATCCGCGCGCATTGCGGAACCAGAGCTCGACGGGGTTGTCCCTCACGTAGCCGTGCCCGCCCATGATCTGCACCCCGCGGTCACAGACCATCATGGCCATGTCGGCGGCGTAGTTCTTCGCCAACGCGGCCTCCTTCTCGAAGTCGATGTTGCGGTCACAACGCCACGCCGCCTCCCATGCCAGAAGCCTGGTGGCGTCGACCTCAATGGCCATCTCCGCGATCATGAAGGCGATGGCCTGACGTGATCCGATGGGCTCCCCGAAAGCTATCCTCTGGGTTGCGTAGTCGCGAGAATGCTCCAACGCCCTGCGGCTCATCCCCACCGCCAGAGCCGCCAACGCCAGCCGAGAGCGAGAGAGCAAACGGAGAAAATCACAACCAGCTTCTCCGCCCAGCCTTGCGGCAGCGGGCACGCGGCAGTCCTTGAAGGTCACCGGATACGTCGACAGAGCCTTGATCCCCATGTTCTTCTCGCGTTCCCCTATCTTCACACCCTTGGTCGATACGGGAACGATGAAGGCATCAACCCCCGAAAATCCCATCCCCGGCGCCGTAGCCGCGAAAACCAGCATGTTCTCTGACTCCTGCGCCAGGGGCACCAGGCATTTCTTGCCGTTGATGACGTACTCGTCTCCGTCGTTCACGGCAGTGGTGCGGAGAGCCGAGGGGCAGAAGTTGTAGTATGGCTCCACCAGGGCGCTCGATGCCGCTTTGAACTCCTCGCCGCAGAACGCGGGAAGGATCTGTTTTTTCTGCTCCTCGGTGCCCTGGTCGAGAACGGAGATGGCCAGCACCGATGGCGCCATGAGATGCAGGGCAATGGAGAGGTCGCCCCAGGCCAGCTCCTCCAGGGCGATCAGCCCGGTAACCGTGGAGAGCTCCTCGCCGAAACCCTCATACTCCTCTGGTATACACCCGCCGAGCAGACCCAGTTCCCAACCCTTGGAGATCACCTCCTCGGGAATGGCGTTCTGCTCGTCGCACTCCCTCATGATCGGCTCCATCTGATCCGCCGCGAAGGAGTTGACGGTCTCCTGGACCATCTTCTGTTCGTCGCTGAGTTCGAAGGAAACCATAGACTTCACCCCTTGTCGTCTTCTCGATCACCCTGCTATGCGATGGGAACCGTTTCCTTTTCGGCTCTGCTACGTCCCTCCTTTCTAATCAAGGGCGCTAGTACGCCGTGCCTCCTCTTCAGCAATACAGAATATTGTCGCGGCTTTCGTTTCTCGGAAACGGCGCGTTGCGCCTTCAAGAACTTCCCAGGGCGCTGCGAAGCGCCCTTCTCACGTCGCCCTCGTCAGGAATGAGCGCCCTTATATGGTATTCCACTATCATATCCGTCAACTTCTCCACATCTACTTCCTTGTCGCCCTGAAGATACTCCATGACCAGGTAAACAGTGGACCCCATGACTATGGAGGTGACCATCTCTACATCACAGTCTCGCATCATGCCGCGTTCGTGCATCATGCGGAACTCCTCCACCAGCTTCTCGCGCGCGAAACGAGACAGCACCTCCACCCTCTCCGAGAAATCCTCGTCCCTTCCTAACGCCTCTCGGTACACGATGTCCGTGAGGTGAGGGTTTTCCTTATGATAATTGAAAACCCTCAACATGTTGTCTCTCCACGCCTGCAGCAACGCGCCACCCCTCCCGGAAGCTTCCCGCAGGTGAAGGTGGTTTTCCTCCAGTATCTCAGCGTACCCCTGGAAGAATTCCTCTATCAGCTCCAGAAAGATATGGCGTTTTGATTCGAAGTACAGGTAGAAGGTGCCCCTCCCGACTTTCGCCATCTCCACGATATCGGATACCGAGGCCAAACGGTAACCCTTGCGGGCGAACACCTCCGCCGCCGCCTTAAGGATATGCTCGCGCCTCTCAACGGCGGCCATCCTTTTTTTTGGTACTGACATGTCATTACAATAATATCGCCCTTAGCATCTGTCAATCAAAAGCTCGAGCTTCATCCCGCTGGCGGGAAATGCGTCGTTCCCCAAAGAAGCCGCGCTGGCAACAAAGCCGTTGACGGCCAGTGGACATTTCAGACGGATATATCCTCAAAGCGAAGAAAGCCACGCCGCCGACTGGCGGCGTGGCCTCATAACGAGCATGCATCGGGTTTCTCTGTTCAGCTTTCTTCAGCCCAGCCGCTTAGGCCAGTCGTTGAGCAGCAGGCTCGCCACGGCCATGCCTGAAATCATGGCCCCCGGTACCCCCAGTCCGGGATTGGTGCTCTGGCCGGCCTGGTAGAGGCGGTCGATAAGACGGGAGCGGTAATTGGGTCGGAAGGGACCCATGTTCGGAAGGCTCATCTCGATACCGAAGAAGGCGCCTTCGGCCACGTTGAGCCTACGCTCCAACTCGGTGGGCGGAACAGAGTCCATCCACTCCACGCGCTCCCGCAAGCCGGGGAAACATCTTTCGTCCAGGTAATCAATGCACTCCCATGCCCATTCGTCGGCGATCTCGTCCCAATCGTCGTACTTCAACTTGTAGGGAGCGATATAGATGGTGTAGAGAACCTGCTTTCCGGGTGGAGCCATCTGCGGGTCGTCAAAGGTGTTGTCGATGACCAGATATACGCCATCCCTCGCACGGTACAACAACCCGCGGTCGTAGAAATCCGTCCAGATGTTGTCCACCCTCTCTCTTTTCTGGGCCACCAGGGACATATGCGCCTTCACGCTGTCCAGCCTCTCTGATAACCCGACATAGAACATGGGAGCAGGTATGGAGCACGGCTGCCTCCGCACAGTGCGCCTGACCCATCCTGGGAGGTCGGCGTCCCTCAGGAGGTTGAAGTAAGTGAAACGCGAGTGCGTGTTTGATATCACCGACCTCGCCGTCAGGACCTCACCGTCTGAAAGCCTTACTCCCTTCGCCTCTCTTCCCTGCAGCACTATGCTGTCCACCTCTGCCCGCAGGCGCAGCTCCGTGCCAAAATCCTGCGCGATGCGCGCCAGGGCTTTGGGAATGGAGATCATGCCGCCTTTGGGATAGTAATATCCCATGTGCCCCATATAGGTGATCATGGCGAAAAGCCCCATGCATCTGTGAGCGGGTAGGCCAGCATACAGATTTTCCCATCCGAAGATCAGCTGCACGTATGGGTCGGTAAAATAACTCTTAACGAATTTTTCCAGGTTGTTCAGGCCCATCTTGAGGTTCACGGGGATAGCCGGGAAAAGTGCTTTGGTCTTCATGAGTTTCGCCAGGCCGGATATCTTGGTGAGTTCTCTTATCTCCGGCATGGGGTTGGCGGTCATGGCGGTGAGGAGGTTCTGTATCTTGCTCATGTCCCGGCAATAGCGGTAGTAGCCGTCGACGTCCTGGGGCGCCAACTGCCTTACCACTTTCGCCATCTCGTCCACGTCCCGGGGCAAGGCGATATCGCTGCCGTCCTCGAAATAGACCTGGTATACAGGGTCGATGAGATCCCACTGCAGGTAATCCTCCAGGCGCAGGTCCAAGAGCTCGAAGAGCTTGTAGTAGAACTCATGCCCGATCACGAAAACCGCACCCACCTCCGGCTTAAAGCCGTTGACGTCGTAGTTGGAGCAGCACCCCCCAACGCGGTCGAGCCTTTCGAGCACCAGAACCTTCAGGCCTTCCTTGGAGAGCAGCGATGCCGCGGTAAGGCCCCCCATACCGGCCCCGATAACGATAACGTCGTAATCGTAACCCATGTTCACCACCCCTTAGATGAAGACCCTGAACGGCATCTCTCGCAGTTCGAAAAGGTTCTTCTTGATCCGCCGCTGCTGTTCCTCGTTCAGTCGCAGAGCCCACGCGGCACCCAACACCGCTCCCGTGATAAAAATGAGGATCGTCAGCGCAGCGGAGGGATGGGGGGAAAGACGGCGCTTTTTCATCGGCATCCTCCTGCGAATCGCCCCCTCCCAGGACACCTTCATCATAATAAACCTTTTACGAGCATTGCGCACCTCTTAGCGGATTGGCGTTCGCTATGACGATAGGGTGGTCAATAAATTTTTTTCTAACCATAGTTGAAATGTAGCAACATCTGGCCGCTTCTATAACCGCTTCAAGAGAGATGAAGATGTTTTACTCTTGATATGGTTTTTACAACGATATAAGGGATGCGCTTCCTCCCTTACGGGTATGGCTCTTTTGAGGCCCATTAATTCTTAATAGACCGGATGGACGAGGTTTGGCGGTAGCGGTAATTTCACGCGCCGCCCATAGGCAAAAGGATCAGATCTCGAAGGTCAGTTCGAGCGCTTTGCTTGGTTCGGTGAAACCAGCAGGCTCCCTCCAGTATAATACCGGCCAACCCTCCGCCTGCGCGATCCTCCTCAATCTCCTCTGAGGGTTAACGGCTACCGGATGCCCCACCGCTCTGAGCAAGGGAAGGTCCGGGACGCTGTCTGAATAGAAATAACAATCTACGAGATCGACACCGTAGGACGAAGCGTATGCGCGCGCGAGTTCTGCTTTTCCCTCTCCATAGGGAAGTGGGCGCTCAAGCTCGTCGGTAAGGTAGCCGTTTCTTACCGGCGCCTTCGCCGCTATCTTGTCGTCCGCTCCAAGCTGCACCCTTACCTTTTCGCACATGTATTCGCCCGCGGCAGTGGCTATCACGGTGCGATGTCCACGCTCCTTGTGGCTTGCGATGCATTCGGCACCTTCGCGATACAGACGTGGCATCACACATGCTTCGTACGCTTCGTCCAGCAAGCTTATCAGTTCTTCGATAGGATATTTTCCACATTCCTGGAAGGTCCAGCGATATACCTCCTCGCGTGGTAGTCTGTTCAATCTGTAAAGAGTGGTGAACTTCACCGCCTTCCATATCGCTTCCATTCCCAAAAGACGCTTTTTCACCATATACATGACCACAAGGTTTCCATTGGCGCCATCTAACAGGGTATGGTCGAGATCGAAGAAGGCTATGGGCTTTCCCGGCATTTTCACTCCTTACACCGTCTGGCTTCGGTATACGTGCCAGGCCTGGACCTCGCCCGCTCGCTCGCGCTCGCTCACTCCGTCCAGGCGACCGGCACAGCTGGGCCTCCTGCGGTCGGCCCAGTCGCTTTCGCGATGCGCCTTTCCTCCCGGCCAGCACCTTCACGCGTACGCATACGTGCCAG
>JACVJG010000142.1 GCA_015711875.1 Candidatus Solincola jinzensis
GTAGAGCAGGGCCGCGTAGGACACGGCGAGAACCGAATAGAGCCAGCCCACACAGGCGATGGTGAGAGCCATGGAGTCGGCCGCGTCCAGAACCCAGGCCCCGCCCACCAGGCGGTAGATACGTTCCCAGTTGAGGATGTTCACCGCCAGGCCAAGCTGCAGGGGAATGGACCAGAAAAACAGCGTATAATCGGAGCCCTTGCTGAAGGAACGCGTGAACAGAAAGACGATGTAGGCCGCGATCATCACCAGGGAACGCGCCGCGGCAGCGAAGGAGAGGCTCACCGTCTTGTCTGCGACCCACAGGCTCACCGCCATGATCAAGGAGGCGGTCACGCTCAGCGCCAGCCAGGTCACCAGGTACCTGGCCGGCTCGCCGCGCGTGCGCCCTAAGCGCCCCAGCCACACCGCCAGGGCGAACATGATGGCGGCGGAGACCACCAGGATATAAGGCGCCAACCTTTACCCCCGCTTCTTATATGATCCTCGGCACCACGAAATAGCCTCCTTCGGAGCGAGGCGCGTTGGAAAGGGCTTCCTCCTGGGTCAAGCCGGGCTTGACCACGTCCTCCCGCATGACGTTCTTCAGCGGTATGGGATGGGAGGTCGGCTTGACCTCCCGCGTGTCCAGGGACTTTATCTTTTCCGCGTGCTCCAGCACCTGTCCGAGCTGGCGCGTGAACCTGTCTATCTCATCCTCGCTCAACTCCAGGCGGGCGAGCCAAGCCACGTATTCCACGTCCTTCCTCTCTATCATCCCTTCTCTCCCCCTTCAGCCATATGCGCCGCCGGTTTCCGGTGGAGCCACGCATTGAAGAAGCACGTACATCATCCCAGCATGCGCAGGAATTCGCCCTCCCCGATGATCCTCACTCCCAGCTCCACCGCCCTGTCGTACTTGCTGCCCGGGTCTTTTCCCGCCACCACGTAATCCGTCTTCTTGCTCACGCTGGAGCTGACCCGCCCTCCCCTTGCCTCGATGGCCTGGCGGGCCTCCTCCCTGGTCATGGAGTCAAGCCCTCCCGTGAGCACGAAGGTAAGGCCCTCCAGCTCGCGGCCCCCCTCCTCCACCCCTTTCTCCTCCATGTTCACCCCCGCCTCCTTGAGACGCCGGATGAGCTGGAGGTTCCTGGGCTCTGAGAAGAAAGCCCTCACGCTCTCGGCGATGGCCGGACCCACCTCCTCTATGGCCAGGAGCTCTTCCTCATCCGCCACCATCAAGCGGTCCATGGTGCGGAAGTGCCGCGCCAGCACCTCCGCCATGTGGGCGCCCACGTGCCTTATGCCCAGCGCGAAGAGCAGCCTGGATAGGGGCCGTTCCTTGCTGCGGGCGATGGATTCCATCATGTTGGACACCGACTTGTCCTTGAAGCCGGTGAGGGAATAAAGCTGCTCCTCGGTGAGATAATAGATGTCCTCCACCGTCTTCACGTATCCCTTCTCCATGAGCTCACCGATGGTGGCCGGGCCCAGTCCCTCGATGTCCATCGCCCCCCGGGAGCCGAAATGGAGCACGCTCTCGAAGAGGCGGGCGGGGCAGTCCACGTTCAAACACCTCGCCACCACCTCGCCTTCGGGACGGAAAACGCTGCTGCCGCAGGCGGGGCAGCGGTCGGGCATCACGAACTCGCGCTCCGTTCCGTCCCGCAGCTCCACAATGGGCTTGATCACCTCCGGGATGACGTCCCCGGCTTTGTGAACCAGGACCACGTCCCCTATCTTCAGGCCTTTACGTCTGATCTCGTCCTCGTTGTGCAGGGTGGCGCGCGACACCGTGGAGCCGCCCACGAAAACGGGCTCCAGCACCGCGGTGGGGGTAAGGGCCCCGGTGCGCCCCACGTTTATCTCGATGTCCAGCAGGCGCGTGGTCTTCTCCTCCGCCGGGAACTTGTAAGCCACCGCCCAGCGCGGCGCCTTGCTGGTGGCCCCCAGCCGCTCCCGCAGGTCGAGCCGGTTTACCTTGATCACCGCGCCATCCACCTCATATGCCAGCTCGTCCCGCCTCTCTATCCATTCCTCGCAGAAACGCACGATCTCTTCCGCGCCGGCGGCGGTTCGCCAGTGCTCGCTGACGTGGAACCCCCAGGAGGCTATCTGCTCCAGAACCTCGCGGTGGGTGCGGAAGCTCTTCCCCTCTATGTAGCCGATCTCGTAGCAGATGAGGTCGAGGTTGCGCGAGGCGGTGACCTTGGGATCCAGCTGCCGCAGCGACCCCGCCGCGGCGTTGCGGGGGTTGGCGAAGGGCGGCTGTCCCTCCTCCTCGCGCTGGCGGTTCAACTCCGCGAAGGAGTGCTTGGGCATGAAGACCTCGCCCCTTATCTCCAGGAAGGGGACGTCGCTTTCGCCCAGCAGGCGCAGGGGAAGCGATCTGACCGTCCTCAAGTTGGCGGTTACGTCCTCGCCGGTGGTGCCATCCCCCCGGGTGGCGCCGCGCACGAAGACCCCGTCCACATAGGTGAGGGCTATGCCGGCCCCGTCGATCTTCAGCTCGCACACGTAATCGGTCTCCCCTACCTGCCCTTCCACGCGATGGATGAAGGCCTTGAGTTCCTCCTCGTTGAAGACGTTGTCCAGGCTCATCATGCGGGCGCGGTGCCTCACTGGCTGGAAAGCCTGGCCGGGAGGCGCCCCTACCCTGCGGGTGGGAGAATCGGGCGTTACCAGCTCCGGGTAGCGCTCCTCTATCTCCTGGAGTTCCCTCATCATGCGGTCGTATTCCTCATCGGAGACCACGGGGTCATCGAGGACGTAGTAACGATAGTTGTGGTAATTCAGCTCGTCCCTGAGCTTTCTGGCTCTATCTGCGGCTTTTTCCATATCCGCGGCCAAGACCGTACTCCCATCGCTCTCCGCCACCTGTTTTTCTGTAATATATACCATTCATCCTGAGCTACGCGACAGGGCGGGCGGCGCAGGCGGGAACAGGGCGGGTCTGTGAGCGCTGCCTCATAAGCCGCCGCCACATCCCCCCACGAAGATGAGCGATAGAGGCGGCGGAGGGACGCGTGCCATGCCCGGCCATCGTCGATGCGGAGTTTGCGTTATCCAAAACAGGGCGAAGGAAGGACAAAGACACATCCAGATAACGGGGAATCGAGATATCGCAAAGGCAGGTCTCGTTATTTACGGCGATCGCTGGTATCCGCTGGCCGTTTCCCAGTTATTGATCCCTGGTCAACACGGCGTGCTGTCCTCGTCACCCCGCGTATGTCGCGCCGGCAGAACCCGAGGGTCGCCCGTGGTAACACCGCCCCCCCACATGCGTGCGCGTGGCTGCGACGTATAGTAATGTAGAGGGAAAACAAACGCTGCCATTGCGGCTATCATCGCTCTGCGTCGAGAGGGTGGCGGGCAAACAAGGGATAGATGGGATCAGGTCTCAGAAGGCACGATCTTCACGGCGCCCTGCGGGAAAGGAGCTGGGAGATGAAGAACGGCGTTTCAACCCTCACCGTTGCCGCGGTCCAGATGGAGTCGAGGAACGGGGATGTCGAGGGCAACCTCAAACGCGCCACTCCGCTGGTCGAGAAGGCGGCAGGGGAGGGAGCCCTTTTGATAGTCTTGCCTGAGTTCATGCCCACCGGCTACATCTTCAGCCGTGAGATCTGGGACGCGGCGGAGCCCAGCGAGGGGCCCACCATGCTCTGGCTGCGCCATACCTCACGCCGGCTCGGGGTATGGCTGGGAACGAGCTATCTGGAAGCCCGGGAAAGGGATTTTTACAACAGCTTCGTGCTCACCGGCCCGGACGGGAAGGAAGCGGGCAGGGTGCGCAAGCGCACGCCCGCCTGCGCCGAGGCCTTTTTCACCCGCGGGGAGGACGGGCCGCACGTCATCCAGACCGAGCTGGGAAGGATAGGGGTGGGCATCTGCTATGAAAACCAGCTCGCGTACATCCCCAGGATGATGTGCTCTGGCTCCCCCGATATCATGCTCATGCCCCACTCCGCTCCCCTGCCCATGCCCAACCTCTTTTTCCCCGCCGCATCCGTGGCCATTTTCGAAAAGCTCCTGAGGGAGATGGCGCCTTTATATGCCGCCAAGCTCGGCATCCCGGTGGTGTTCGTGAACAAGTGCGGCCCCTGGGTATCACCCATGCCCGGCCTCCCCTTCCTCACCCAGGTCTCGAGATTTCCCGGGCTCTCCACCATCGCCGACGGCGACGGGAGCGTAAAGGCAAGGCTGGAAGGCGAGGAGGGGGTCATAGTCTCGGCGGTGACCCTGGATCCCTCGCGCAAGACCGCCTCCTTCTCCCTTCCGCGCGGACGCTGGGCGATGAGGGTGCCGAGCGCCACCAACCTCTGGCGCGCCGTAGAGGCCGCTGGCGCGGTCTATTACCGCCTGAGCCCGGAACGCAGGCGTAGAGCCAGGGAGATATCTCTCTCCCGGCGATCTTAGGCGATAGGTTCCCCGAGGAATGACGCAGCCGGCTGTCAATGCCTGTGCCGGGACCATCCGCCTGCGCCAGCTATGCGGGGGAAAAGGTCAACGTGACCGTTAGGACATCGCGAACAACCTGGGAATACCTTCCATCCTGCGTCGGCGTCCCGACGGTCTGATGATCCCCGTTTTTCAGAGATCTTAAGAACGGGTCACCGGCAGGGGTCGAACCCATGGCGCCTTTGGCCGCGGGCATTACGCTCCCGGCTCTTTCGCCACAGATCAAGGGGCGTCATGATCGGATGGCAGACACCCTATATACGATCCCGCGCTCACGCGTCCATGAGATGTGTTCTCTCGCTTCGCGCCGGACATATTGCATTTCCTCAAGCACGTCAAGCCGGGAAAAGGGGGTTTTGATACTAAAGCCCCTCGAGCTCGAGGTCCCCGCGTGCTCCGAGGCGTTCCCCTATGATAAGCAGGCAAGCGACCACTCCCTTTATCCCCGCCACCGCCTCCAGCGCCTCCTCTATGCGCTCCGGACCCTTGGCTCGGTTCCCCAGGGTGCTGGCCGAGGCGTCGGCGAGGGCAGCGCTCTCCGCTATCACCAGGGCGCAGTCGGCCACCCCCGCGCTGTAGGAAGGCCCCACAGTGGCGGATGAGGTGCATACGCCCACACCCTCTGGCGGCGTCGGCTTCACCTTGATGGCCAATCTGCCGCTCCAGGGTGAGTCGCCGGCGAAAACCCCCACCCTGCGTTCCCTCCCGGAGCGTAGGTGGATATCGCCGCCGTTCTCCACGATAACCTCGGAGGTGAAGGCAAGCAGGTCTCTACCCACCGCCTCGGCGATGGCGCCAGCCACCGCCGCCATGGGACCCACCCCTACCTTTTCGGCGGCTAGCGCCATTTCCTTCACTATGGATGGTGCTGCCTCATCCACGGCAATGGGCTTCAGGGTATGGAGAAAATCGGGGTGGCGGGAGATGTATTCCTCGAGGGGTGTGCGGTGTCTTAACACCGACGCCAGCGCCTCAGCTTCGAGGTGGCGGCGGGCGCGGATGTAGAGGTCGGTCTCCTTAACGGTTACGGTGAAGGCGATGAGGCTTCTGTCCTTTACCCAGTGACGGTAGGTCCTCGGCTGGTACATTCAGAAGTAGAGCTCCATGGCGCGCGGTGGACAGGCTTTGATGCAGAGTTCGCAGACAACGCACTTGGAGTTATCAAATATGACCTTTCTCGTCTTCGGCTCCAGCGAGAAAGCACCGCTGGGGCAGAGGGTGATGCAGGCACCGCAGTGGGTGCACCTAGCTTCGTTGCGCACCACGTCCTGGCTTAGCGACTGTATCTTTACACCGGCGTCGGTGAGGTACTTCACCCCCTTATCGTAGTTCCGCTGCTCGCCGGTGAGCTCCATCACCAGCAGCCCCTCCTCGCCCGGGGTTACCGATGCCTTGAGTATGTTGAACTCCAGGTCGAAGTCCTTCACCAGCCTGTAGACGATGGGCTGGCTGGTAAGGCGTTTGGGGAAGTGGAGCACTATCCTTCTAGAGATAACCATATTCTCTCCTTATTCCAGTATGGGGCGCTCCTCCAGAGATTTGATGATGACCCCCGATTCGGCACCGGGCAGCGGCGCCACCGGCTCGGTGAGCAGGAACTCGCCCCTTTTGATCCACTCCTTAAGTATATTGGCTATTTCCACCGCCTTCGGGTAGCTGGAGAGCGAGGCGGTGGGTACTTCCTTTCCCTGTATTTTAATAACGCCGCTTTTGAGCTCGGCATAGCTGACCTCAGCCAGGACATCGGGCTTTCTCTGTGGGTAAGCCTCGCTGTAGTCCACCACCGGGGCGATTATATCTTCATCGGTCACCAGGGTGTACTTCAGTATTTCCTCGGAGAGTATCGGTATGGGGACTCCGATGCCCACGGTTATGGTGCAGCCGTAGCCAAGAAAGCTGGTGCCCACGAGCCACTTCGGGCTCATCTGCTTTAAGTCGCCGATCACCGCCAGCGTGCCCGCAGGCCTCTTGGGGACACCATTTTCAGTGCGTGGCACGCCCGGGTTATGCTGTGTGCCGTGCCAGGCGACATAGCCAACACCGCCGCCTAGGAAGATACGGGTGCCTATGCCGATGGTCTTATAGTACGGGTCGTTGAGCAGGGGTGAGAGCTGCCCCGACGTGGAGTAATTGGCATTGCCCAGGTTTGGCTTGAGCACACCCATATAGGTATAGAGGATGCGGTTGCTGAGGTTCACCGCCACGTTGTAGTTCTGGTAGGCATTCCTGACGTTGAACAGCACCGCCTCATTGATGTCCTTTATGTTTATCAGTGTCTCCAGCTTTCTCCTAGGGTAGCAGTCGGTGCCGTAGGCGGTGGCTACTAACCTGATGTCCTTGCCTGCCACCAGCTCCTCGATGACGTGCCCGCCACCGTAGCGGAATTCGCCGGGGTAGATGCGGTTTTTGGGGTCGTCCTCGGGCAAGGCAGCGGCGCCGAGAAATATGTCCACTGCCGCCAGCCCGGTATAGGCAGGGACATCGTTAAGGTAGACCTTTCCACCTCCCAGCTTTATCCTGGGCTTGGGGTGACCCAGGTTGAGGAAAACGCCGGAGGAGCACATGGGACCGAAGGTGCCGGTGGTGACCACATCCACCTCTCTGGCAGTCTGGCTGATGCCCTTTTTCCTCGCGATCTCGATGA
>JACVJG010000143.1 GCA_015711875.1 Candidatus Solincola jinzensis
CCCCTGACGGACACGGCCCCGGCGGGACAGCATTCGACGCAGAGGCCGCAGCCCGTGCAAGCCTCTTCGTCCACCGCGCACATGGCATCACCGCTTTCGCGTGTTTCGAGCGTCTCAGTGGTCGCAGGCGTTGTCGCCCAGCTCCAGGGTGCCCGCCAGGTGATCCCTGACCAGTCGCAGCGGCTCTGCCTGCGGCGCGCCGCACAGCACCTTGACCCCGCTCTCGGCGAAGATCTGCTGCGCCCTGGCGCCCATGCCCCCGGCGATCACCGTGTTCACGCCCTTCTCCGCCAGCCAGCGCGGCAGCAGTCCGGGCTCGTGAGGCGGCGCCTCGCACACCTCCCTTACCGCGGGCTCCCCTCCGTCCCCCGCTTCCACCAGCGTGAACTGCTCGCAGTGCCCGAAGTGGGAGCACAGAAGCCCGTTCTCCGTGGGAATGGCGAAGATCTCCATGCCTTCCTCCTTGCCTTTCGTATCGACCTCGGTCCGCGTGTCCGCCTCCCCATCTGTAACGGGCCTGATTCCGACGCTACCCGCCTTTTCATCCGAGGAAGTCAGGGTGACGACCTTGTCCACCATCTCGTCGAGCGCGCCCGCCACGCCCTTCAGGTCACTGTAGCACCCCTTCTTCGCGCCCCCGCGGTCCGCCCATGCGGCGAATTCGCCCTCCAGGGGCAGCGAGGCGAGCAGCTCCACGTGCATCCTCTCGGCCATGCCCTTCGCGCCGTCCCGGCCGAAGACGTCGACGCGCCCGCCGCAGTGGGGACAGACCAGGCCGCTCATGTTCTCCACACTTTTGGTTGCACTAACCAGGCGGCGCTGGGCAAAGAAACGCTACATGGACATCGATCTACTGCTCGAGGACCTCATACATAAAGCGAAGGAGGTGAAGGCTATCAAAGCAAGGTCAGTATGAGGGAGGCATGGCAGAAAATGGTTTTACACACTTTTGGTTGCACTAACCAGGCGCATCCCTATCCGGCGGCAGAAGGCGATGGATTTGCGCATTCGCCTTCTCGCCGTATACACGGCGAGAAAGGGGGCGGTCCGAAATGATCGGCGATCCTCTTTCCTTCCAGGGTGGCCACGGCCACCTTGTGCTCACGCTCGAGGATCATCGGCTCCCGCTCCCCTTCCTCCAACCGCCCGCGCCACTCGGGCTCCAGCCAGAGCCAGGCGTCGAGGGCCGGGGTCACCGGGCCCGAGTGGATATGCGGTTCTCTCAGCGTCCTCCTCTTCGTCACGTCGACCTCGCAAACCGGTTCCGTTCAAGAGCGACCTCGCCCGATCCATTCACGATTATATTACATTATTGGCATATGTCCAGTAATTATATCAGCCGGATCAATGGCGCCGGATACGCGTTTTCAAAGAAGCATACTTTACATATGCCCATAACCATACCAATATTAGTAATGGGCATATGCCTTATTAGAGGCGCGAGCGGGAAGCGCGGAAAGACGGAGGTGAGAGGATTGGCCGGATTCGGAAGAGGACGGGGAGGAGGCAGGCCCGCGGGCGGGCGAGGCCTCGGAGGCACCACCGTTTGCCGCTGCCCGAAATGCGGCTACACCGAGCCGCACACGCGAGGCATACCCTGCTTTTCCAGGAGCTGCCCCAAGTGCGGCACCCGCATGGCGGGAGCCAACTGCTGAGAGATCAGCGAGAGACTATCAGGAGACCGCGCCGCCGTGCACGGGAAAAGGAGGTAAAGGATATGGGATACGGACACCGCAACATGTACTACCTCACCGGGCAGCCGGGCTGGATGAGGCTCGGTCACAGCCCCGGCTGGGCGGGGAGGAGCCGCAGCGGCCTGGGACCGTGCGCGGAGTACGTCCTCACCGGCAGGTGGCCGGCGGCGGCCGCGCCCTTCACTCCTCCGGCGGCCCAGACAGGGTCCGCGGGCGAGCTGGAGCTGCTGAAGGCCCAAGCGGAGAGGATGGAACAGACCCTGGCGCAGATCAGGGAGCGCATCGACAAGCTGGAAAAGGAAGGGGCCTGAGATGAAGGCCGCCATATCCAGCGCCGGGCCCGGCCTCGACAGCGGGGTAGACCCCCGCTTCGGCCGCTGCGCTTGCCTGATCCTCTACGACCTGGAAAGCGGCGAATGGGAGGCCGTTACCAACCCCAACCGTGACGCGGGCGGAGGGGCCGTCATCCGCACCGCCCAGCTGGTGATCGACCGGGGGGCCGGCGCGGTGGTCACCGGCAACATCGGCCCCAACGCCATGCAGGTCCTCTCCGGGCAGGTGAAGGTACACACCGGGTTCCAGGGTACCGTGAGCGAGGCCGTGCAGGCCCTCAAGGAAGGCCGGCTGTCCGAGGCCGCTTCCGCCACCGTCAGGGACCATGCCGGCATGGGCGGTGGCCGAGGTCCCCTTCAGCGAGGCGGTGGTGGACTCGCTGCGCCGCGGCATGCCCCCGGTGGGCAACGTTCCCCGGGAGGTCGAGGAATCCTTGAGATCCATTGCCGGGGCCGTAAAGGTGCGCGTTGGGAAGGCGGGACACGGCACGTCCAGGCAACGGGAATGACCGGCGTGATTATAATAGAGACCCTCTTGCTTATGGGTGGCCGAGCGCCTTGGGCAGGTAGCGCCCGGAGCGGCGGGCTACGCGGGGGAAAAGCGAGGATGACAAAAGGCGCCCCTTGCCCTATAAAATACTTAACATCTTGAGGAGAAACCGCGAGGTAAAGGAGCGAAGTTTTGGCAAGGCCGGTGAAACCTAAGCTGGTAGGGGAAACCCCCCGCGCCGACTATTTCAAGCCCCGCGGTATCCCCATGTCCCAGCTCGAGGAGATAGGCCTCGCCGTCGAGGAGCTGGAGGCGCTGCGCCTGGTGGATCTGGAGGGAAAGTACCAGGAAGATGCCGCCAGGGAGATGGGCGTATCCCGCCAGACCATACAGCGCATGATCAGCGAGGCGAGGGCCAAAGTGGTCGATGCCCTGGTGGGAGGCAAGGCCCTGCGTATCGAGGGCGGCAGCTACATCCTGCGGGAAGGCGGTGGCCGCTACCGCTGCGGCCGTTGCGGCGGCGAGTTCCCCTCACGCCAGGGCAGGAAGGGCCACGGCTGGGCGTGCCCCTCCTGTGACTCAAAGCCATGAGGCGCGCCGCCCACGTCCTCGACCTCTATCCCCACCGAGAACAGGCCCGGTTTTCGCACGTTCCCCTCGTCTTCTATCCGCTCTATCATGGCCTCTCCCTCCCCCTCAACAAAGTGATCCCTGTTCCGGGGCGGGGATGGTGCTGGATCTCTATCTCCAGCCCCAAGACCTGCGTGTAGAACCTGATCGAATCGTCCATATCCGCGACCGCCATGGTGGCGTATTTGACCTTCATCCCTTTTCAGCCCTCCGTCTATCGCCTTATTGACACCGCCTCACTTGAGCGGCAGAGCCCGACTCCGTACCTCGAGCCGGCCTCAAACATCGAGGGCGTGGGAAAGAGTTCATACCACCAAGATCAACCTCCCCTCAAGAGGTCATGGAGGGCTTGGGGTTTGAGGCCAGACGTTCGAGCACCTCTGGAGGAGGCTCGCGGCGGGGGGCTGTCCAGTCAAAACCTTCCAGCGCCTCGGGGTTCAGGACATGCTCGGGCGCCCTGCCGCGCAAGAGATCGCGGAGCTGCCGCGCGGCTATCTGGCCCTGGTGGGCGCCGATCTCCAGGGTGTTTCCTCCCACATGCGGCGTGGCGATGACGTCTTCCCGCCGCACCAGGCGGTCGTCCGACGCGGGAGGCTCGACGGGGAAGACGTCCAGGGCGGCGCCCGCCAGCTTCCCCGACTCCAGGGCCTCGTAAAGGGCGTCATGATCCACCAGGGAGGCGCGTGCGGTGTTGATGAAGAACGCCCCCTCCTTCATGCGCGAAAACGCCCTGGCGTCCATCATCCCCTCGGTGGCTTTCACCGCCGGCGCGTGCAGGCTCACGAAATCGCTGCGCTCCAGCAGTTCCTCGAAGGAGACCTTCTCCGCTCCCAGCAGCGCCCCTTCCCCCGCGTCCACACCCGGGTCGCAGAAGAGCACCCTCGCCCCGAAGGGCAACAGCCTGCGCGCCACCCGCGACCCCACGCTGCCCAGGCCTACCAGCCCCACCGTCTTGCGCCAAAGCTCTCTGCCCTGGTAAGCGAGGTACGCCTCCCCCATGCGCGCCATATCTCCCGCCTCCACCCCTCCGTGCTTGAGGAAAGATGAAGCCTGCGGCAGTTTGCGCGCCAGCATGATCATGTACGCCACCACCAGTTCCGCCACGGCGTCCGCGTTCCTGCCGGGGGTGTTGGCCACCGGCACGCCGAAGGCCGTCGCCGCTTCCAGGTCCACGTTCACGGCGTTCACGCGGCAGCAGACGATCATCTTCAGCTCGGGGAGATCGCGCAGGGCCTCGAAATCGACGATATCCATCTCGGTGACGAGGACGTCGAAGCCCCGCAGCGCCTCCGCCAGCCGCGACCCCCCGTCATAGACCATGCGGCTCTCGCGCCAGGGCCGGTAGGTGACCTCGCCCATGCCGCGTAGCTCCTCCAGCGCCCGCTCGACCATGGACGCCGTCACCATGATGCGGGGGCGGAACTCCGCGGGAGCCTCGCCCGCCGCCGCCGAACGGCCCAGCATGGATACCGCCATGAGGTTGGCCATGTGGGCGTCGCATTCCGCCCGCAGGTCAAGCGCTTCCCTCCAGCCGGCATAGAGTCCCTGGTATTTTTCTCCATCCGCTCCGGGCACGTGCTCCCTGCCCATGCGTGCCAGTGCGCGCGAGCCCTCCGCGAGGTCGCGGAATATCCCCGCCCCCACGCCGGCGCAAATCGCCGCCCCCAGCGACGCCGTCTCATGGCTTTGGGGAACCCGCACCCTGGTTCCCATGACATCCGCCAGGATGGCGGTCCAGAGCGCGCTTCTGGACATACCCCCGCCCACGGCGACACCCTCCGGTGCCGTTCCCGTCACCGCCAGAACCTGCTCCAGGTTGGCGCGCGCGGAATAGGCGATGCCCTCCAGGAGCGCGCGGCCCAGGTGGGACCTGAGGGTGGATGTTTCGGGGGTCACCATGTGCGACATAGTAAGGTTTCCCAACAAGATGCTGGTAACGCGGGCGTCGAAGACCCGCGCCCCCAGGGTGGAAAAGACCCCGTATGCCCCCGGTTCTGAAGCCGCGGCCTCGGCGATCAGAGCAGCCACCGGGTCGGGGCTGTCCGCGTAGAGAAAACGCGCCATCCACTCCAGAACCGTGCCGGTGATGAGGCCGTTGCTCTCCACCACGTAAAGGCCGGGGATAACGTGCTGGCCGCTCCACAGCCTGCCCTCACCGTCGGTCATATAGGAGGCGGTCACCTGTTGCACCGGCATGCTGGTGCCGGCGCATATCCCCACCGCCGCTTCCTCCACGCAACCCATTCCCAGCAGCCCGCTCTGGGTGTCGGCGCCGCCCGCCGCCACCGGCGTCCCCGGCGCCAGGCCCAGATGCTCCGCCGCCTCCCTGCTGAGAGAGCCGATGCGCTCGCCGGCGTCGACTGGGGGCGGGAATATCTCCGCGTCCAGGCCCAGGGCAGAGATAAGGCCGAAGGCCCATTCCCGCGCGCGCTGGTCGAAGAGGAGGGTCTCCCCGGCCTGCGACCTCTCCGCCCGCAGCTCACCGCTCAGGCGCATCGCCAGCCAGTCGGAAAGGCTGGCCACCTTTTTCGCCCGCTCCAGGAGCCCGGGGGCGTTGTCACGCAGCCAGAGCAGCCGGGTGCCGGTGAAAAGGGGGCTGGGCCAGTGCCCGCTCGTCCCGTATACCTCCATGCCGCGCTCGCCTGCGAGCATAAGGGCATTCCCGAGGGCGCGGGCGTCCTGGTTGGGAGCCGCGAAAAGGACTTGGCCCGCGCCGTCCATGAGCACGGTGGTGTTGCGCATGCTGCAGGCGGCGACCCCCGCCACTTCTCCAGGAGAAACTCCCGATTCCCGCATCGCTTGACGCGACGCTTCTCCTATTTTCTTCCATATATCCTCAAGGTCCAGGTCGAACCCCAGCCCCGCGGTATCGGGGGCCACGGGGTGAGTCCAGCTTCGCGAGGCCATGCTCAACATCCCCTTTTCGGGATCGACCAGCATGCAGCGTCCCGAGCCCCCACCTAGATCGAAAGCCATCAGTAAAGACCTGGCCATAGGCCCCTCCTCTCCTCCCCATCACAGGTCCCTGCGTTCGAAGAGCTTCATCGCACTGTAGAGCAATATGGCCGCCAGCAGGGAAGCGGTCACCATCCCCGGGAAAAGGCTGGTGATCTCTCCCTTGCCCGCCACCACCTCGGAAGATATGCTGAAAAGCGCCGTGGGCGCGATATCCCAGGGAACCGGCAGCAGTCCCAGAAGAAGAGAGAGCAGGAAGAAGCCCAGGAATGAAAGCACTCCCGCCAGGGCGGCACGTTTCGTGACCACCCCCAGGAAAATGGTGAGGGCCAGGAGCAGGATGAAGGCGGCGGCGACAGCCGCCAGCGAAGATAGCAGCCCCCCGAGGCTCAAGCCGCCGAAGAGCAACCGGGTGTAGAAGGCGAAAAAGGCATGCCCCGCCGCCAGCCCCGCCAGGATAAACAGGGCGTAGCTTGCGAAAGCGCTGGCTATGACCACCCCGCGCATGATCGGCTTGGTCAGGAGTATCTGGTAGAAGCCTGCGCTCCTCCTGCCCGCCACCGACCCCGCCGCGAGGATGACGATGATGAGGGAGACGATCTGGGTGAGGTTGTCGAAGTACTGGGTGGCGGCGCTCAGGGCGGTGGTGTCCTTGAACACCACCTGGAACTCCTCGGACTCCGGCATGATCCTGGGAAGCAGTTTCATCATCACCGGACTCAGGATCCCGAAGACCACGAAGGCGCCTGCCAGCACCCAGGCGCGGTAGGTGCGCACCATCTCCAGCAGGTCCTTTCTCAGCTGGTTCCGCAAGACCTTACACCTCGCCCGATACCCTTTCCGCGAACCCTGCTGCGCATTCCTTCCAGTGAGCACAGCAGGTGCGTCCCGCTTCCAGAAGGTCTTCTCTCAGCTGGTTCCGCAAGACCTTACACCTCGCCCGATACCCTTTCCGCGAACCCTGCTGCGCATTCCT
>JACVJG010000144.1 GCA_015711875.1 Candidatus Solincola jinzensis
ACTGAAGACTCATAGCCAGGTGGAGGCGGGACGCCCCGCTCAGCCCCCGGGATTTATCCTGGTAGTAAAGCCGGCGCTCCTCGCGGCGCCGCGCGGCCTCTCTCAGCTCCCGCGCGTCTAATGCCTTGCCCGTGAAACCCGCAAGGGCTTGCGCGAGGCGGAGGAACTCCCTCGCCAGGAGGCGTTCCCCGAGCGGGCCATGATTACGCGGGAGGTCCATGAGGTGAACGAAATCCCCGGGGAAACGCGCTCGCCATGCGTCGTGTAGGCGGCGCATGCCGTCACAGGCATTGACGAAGACGGCGTGCCGTGGCCCTCCTCCGCCCAGGGCCTCGCCGCCGTCCATGGCCGCCGCCAGGCAGGCGCGAACATAGGGGCAGATGGCCTGGTGCAGAATAGCGTCCGCAGCCTCCAGCCGGGAGGGGTCGCCGAAATGCCGCAGTGGCGAAAGGCCCGCCGCGTCCAGTATCTCCAGTGGGGTATAGGCACAGAACCAGGCGATGTCTTTCTCTCCCTGCACGCCGTTCTCCTTCGCTCCACCCGCAGGTGACCATGATCGGAGACATGGCCAGCTCGCCTCACGACGAGATAAAATGCCTCACGCGCGGGTATATTATATAAAACGCTGTGCCGGGCATGGTTACAGCGGAGTGGCTTGAAAGCGTGGAAGAAAAGGAGGTCCAAGGGAATGGACAAGTACGAGTGCACCATTTGCGGATACATCTACGACCCCGAAAAGGGAGATCCCGATTCCGGTATCGCCCCGGGTACCGCCTTCGAGGATCTCCCTGACGACTGGGTATGCCCGCAGTGCGGGGCCGACAAGGACATGTTCGAGAAGCTGTAGGAAAAGCCGGGCGACGGAGCGAGGCACGGTAAAGGCGGGAGGTAGAGAATGCAGCCGGTGAAGGTGAGCGAGGGAGTTCATTGGGTGGGAGCCCTGGACCCCCAGCTGCGTGTTTTCGACATCATCATGAAGGCCGACCACGGGACCACCTATAACGCCTATCTCATCACCGGCGGGGAAAAGATCGCCGTGGTGGACACGGTGAAGGCGCCCTTTTACGAAGACTTCATAGCCAACATCCGCTCCCTGGTGGATCCGCGGGATATCGCCTACGTCATCGTCAACCACACCGAGCCCGATCATTCCGGCTCGTTGTCGAGGTTCCTGGAAGACGCCCCCAACGCCAGGGTGGTGTGCGACCGCCAGTGCAAGAACTTCGTCAAAAACATCCTCAACCGCGACGTGGACCCCATGCTGGTCCAGGACGGCGACGTCCTGGACCTGGGAGGAGGGGCGGAGCTGCGTTTCGTGCATGCGCCCTTCCTGCACTGGCCGGACACCATGTTCACCTATTACGGCAGGGACGGCGTGCTCTTTACCTGCGACTTCCTGGGCGCCCATTACTGCGACGACCGCATATTCGACGACCTTGTCAACGACTATTCCCATGCCTTCGAGTACTATTACATGGTCATCTTCAGGCCCTTTAAAAAGTACGTTCTGGAGGCCATCGACAAGATAAAGGATCTGGGGATAAAGGTCATCGCCACCAGCCACGGCCCCGTGTTGCGCAAGGACCCCTGGGCGTGCGTGGAGAAATACCGCGCCTGGAGCTCCCAGCCGGAGCCGTCGGGGGATAAGAGCCTGCTGGTATTCTATGCCAGCGCCTACGGCAACACCGCCGCCCTGGCGGAGAAGATCGCGGCGGGAGCGCGTTCCGAGGGCGTGAAAGTGGCGGTCATGGACGTCGCGGCCACCGAGCTGGGTTTGATGATAGACCGTATCGAGGCCGCGGACGGCATTGCGGTGGGCTCGGCGACCATCAACGGCGACGCGGTGGAGCCGGTATGGTACCTGCTCTCACATCTCGCCACCCTGAACCTCAAGGGCAAGGTAGGCGCCTCCTTCGGTTCCTACGGGTGGAGCGGAGAGGCCCCCAAGCTCATCGCGGAGCGGCTGAAGGGACTCAAGTTCAAGGTGGAGGAGGAGCCCCTGCGCGTGAACCTGGTGCCCACGCAAGAGGACCTGGCCATGGCGGAGGAGATGGGGCGCCGCATCGCCCGCTCCCTCTAAGCCCGTTTTCAGGGTTCCGGGTCCGCATGGGGCAGGGCACAGGAGGACTCCTTTATGCCCTTCTCTCCGCATAAGCCACGGGTCTGATCCGGGAGAAGCGTGGCCATGAAGGCAGGCAGGAGCCGGCGGACGCCTTATAGCGCTCCTCCTCTGGGGCGCGGGGCGACGAGGTCGCAGGACGGGTCGGCGACTGCGGATGTCATTGCCACGCCGCCAGCCAGTCATGCTGCATCACCCTAGGCGATGGGGTCACAGGACGGTCTGGAGGCTTTCGCAGCCGCGGATCCCTCTTGCCCTCCGGGGCTGGGCGCTGTCCGGGGAACGCGCGGTCCGCGGGCTCCTGCCGCCGGTGAGCCAAGGGCGTGGCTACTGGCGGCATGCCGGCCGCGTAGTCTCCCCGGGCGGCGGTCCTCCCCACCTACGAACCGTGCACGGAGCAAATTACCGTGGTGCCGTTCAGATTATAGGTACCTCCCGCCGGACATGCCGGTACGCTCTGGAGATATTTGGGCACCAGTTGCTGGATAGACTTGGGATAGGTGCCCTCCATGGCGTAATACTGCTGGATAGCGGACGAGATGAGCTTGCGGTTGGCGGCGCAGGCCGTGGACTCGGATTGACCCACGGGGCCGCCGGTCGTCGCGCTGTCCTCCGGGGTGGCCGTCTCGCTCCCACCGCCGCATCCGGCGATGAGAACGAGGGCGACGAGCAGGACCACACAGCTAAGTAGCCATCTTCTCATTGCGTTCCCCTCTCCCTAATACCGTCCTACAGTGATTCTTATCGGTGTCATATGCGGGCTTGCTTGAGGGTCGTGCGAGGGCGGCCCTAGAAATCGGCGGACGTTCGGCGGACTGAACGGCATCCACCTTTGCGGGAAGGCGGGCTGTCGACAGACCGCAGGGTTTGAGAAAAGCACAAACCGCCTTCGTGTCCAGCTTTACGGGATGGCGGGTTCTCTCCAGAAACCAGAATCCATGTTAAACAAGTAAAAAACAAATCACCTTGGTGTCCGGCTTTTCATGGTGGCGGGGCTTCTACGATGACTTAAAGCTCGCCGGTGTCCATGTCCCGGATGGCGCGTATGACGGTCTTCTTGGCGATGCTGGTGATGATGCTGGGAGGGCTTTCCAGGATGGCCGCGCGCCACTCGTCCAGGGGGCGGTTGGCTTCCTTGAAGGCCTCATAGAGGGTGTCCTGGAGCTGGGCGAGGTTGGGCTCGATGTAGATCTCGTAGATATGCTTCTGGGATCCCGATAGCTCGTCCACGTCCCTGGAGAGGACATCCCGGAACTCCTGCTTGATGCGCTTGCCCCGGTTCCTTACGTAGTAGGCGTTGAGTTCCTCAAGGAAATCCACCATCTCTCATGCGTTCCTCTTGCTGTCGCCCCCGACCTACCGTTATATGATAGCCGCTCGCGGCCCGAAATCAAAACGACGGCCGCGCGGCTATGGTATCATGCGGACAATAAAAGGAATCGGATGGCTGGACGGCTTGCTTTAGAGCGGGGAGGTGGAGATGCAAGACCTTTATCACCGGCTTATGCGGCGTATGGATGATTTTCCCGCCGGGGCCATGCCCTCGCAGAACCTGCTCGGCATCCTGCGGTTGATCTTCGACCCGCGAGGAGGTGCTGGACGCCCTGGATCGCGCGGAGAAAGCGGGGCTGGTGCATATCACCGACAACATCCAGGACAAGATCAGCTTCATCTGTAACTGCTGCGGGTGCTGTTGTGGTTTCCTGGGCACCATCACCAGGTTGAACATCTCCGGGGCGGTGGCGGCGTCGCGCTATGTGGCATCGGTCGACGAAGGCCTCTGCAACGGCTGCGAGGCCTGCGTGGACATTTGCCAGGTGAAGGCGACGAGCGTGCGGGACGGGCTCGCGGTGGTGGATAAAGCGCGTTGTATCGGGTATGGCCTGTGCGTTGGCGATTGCCCTTCCGGGGCCATGGCGGTGTCGGAGCGGGAGGGATGGCGTGAGCCCGCCCGCGATATCGTCGAGCTGGGCATGGCGGTGCTCAAGGAACGGGGCAAACTGTCGTAGGACCGCGCCTTGCCTCGATAAACGCGAGGACCCTCACCGGAGGGCCCTCGTCGGATTCCTGGTGGAGCCGATGGGATTTGAACCCACGACCTCTGCCGTGCGAAGGCAGCGCTCTCCCGCTGAGCTACGGCCCCACGTTCGCAGGGCTATTCTAACAGAAGGGGAACGGCGTATTCCACACTGGAGGCCCGGGAAAGGCTGTGCCGATGCCTCTCCTTGAGCCGCGGGGCGGGCCGCGCGGCGTTCCGTCCGCCTGCGAGTCGGATCCATGCCCATCAGGGGCGGCTATCGTCCCCCGATACACCGCCAGGTTCTCCCATGATCGAGGGATGGGGCTTTGAGACGATATCTCCGCATCCGTCGTTTCACAGCTACCCTCCGATCATGGGGGGCAGTGAAGCAAGGAGCTTTGGAAGGCGATATCTCCTCCGCATCCCTCGGGTTGGTTGCCGCCGCGCCCAACCGCTTGAGGATCCATAAGTACGAGGGATCCGCAACGAGGCCGTGCATAGGTTTAACCCATGCGCGGCACGGCTGGTTCGCGGCCGGCCTCCCTGATGCCGGGGGCATGCCCCGCGGCTCATGCCCGGGGCGGCGAAGTCCGTGGGGCCGTTCCCGCGGCGCTCGGCGAACGCGCGGCACGGAACCCGGGAAGCGCTTGCGGCTCTAATGGGGTAGAGTAATGAAGGGCGGCGCTGCGGGCTCCGGCCTTCGCGCCGCCACAGGGCAGGCAAGGCGATAGAGAGGTGCGATGATGTGGCTCCAGTTGCGTCGCGGTTTTGCCTTGGCTCTGGCGACAGCTTTGTCGCTCGCGTTGGGGCTGTCCGCCTTTTCATGCGCGCCGGATACGGAGAACGCAGGCGAACCATGGGCGGAGGGAGTGGGCGAGAGGCCGAAAAACCGCTTCTCCTTCCTGGTATGCGGCGACCCCCATGCCCGCAGCGATCTTCTGCGCGAGATAATCGGCCAGGCGCGTCCGGGGGAGTTCCTGGTGATCACCGGGGATATCTCCACCGGCAAGGGTTTGGACGAGATGCGGCGCATGAGGGATTTCCTTGACGGCACCGGCGTCGAGTATCACGTCATCCCGGGCGACAACGACATGCCGCGCGGAGACGTGTCCGTTTTCAGCGAGGTCTTCGGGCCGGACCATCATTTCCTAGATATCCAGGACGCCCGCCTCGTTTTCTTGAACGACGCCGTGGCGGGGGTGGGGTGTCCAGATGAGCAGCTGGCGTGGTTAGAGGAGACGCTCTCGGGGCTTGAAGGGGAAAAGACGGTCATCGCGTTCGCCCACGTTCCTCCGGGGGCACCACTTGACGTGGGCAGGGGCGGCTTTCAAGCCCGGGAGACTGAGAGCGCGCGCGAGATGCTGGACATCCTTGCCCGTGCGGGGTCGCCCGTCCTTTACTGCGGCCACATCCACGCATATATGCTTTACAGCTCCGGCCCCCCGCGGGTGGTGGTCAGCGGGGGGGCGGGAGCCGATCCCCACCTGTCTGAGCAATCGGGCGGCTTCCACCATTTCCTCCGCGTCACCGTGGATGGCGGTGAAGTGAGCGAAGAGGTCATCCGGCTCTGACCTCTGCGGCACCGGAGGAAATGGAGACGACGGCATCCCTGCGCACCGCGCCATTTGCTGCCGCGATCCGCTTTCCATCCCGCTGCGGTACCGGCATATGAGCGATTCGCCCCGGGGAGAACAGGCCCCGGAAAGGGGAAGACCCCGTTGGGGGGAACGGGGTCTCGTGTCGGCAGCTAGTGTGCTTGCTTGCACCCATTGAGGGAAATTGCCGGTAAACTCATGGGGGATACCTAGCTACCTCATTATCATATTCGGAAAGGAGGGTTAAGTCCTTTAGCCCTTTTTCCGCCCCGCGAGCGCGGGCCATGCGCGGCCCTACCGCTTTTGAGGCAGGACCGCGTTTTTCTTGCCGCCACCGCATCAAGCTGCCGGTTGAGCATGAGGGGCGATAACCGGCTCTCTCCTCTCTCCCGTGGTCGTCCTGAATAAGGCTATCGCCACATTTGAGCCCGCTTTTCTTGATCGCTGGCATCGCGCGCCGGGAAGGCCCGCTGGGGCGGGATGGCCACCCCACTTGTTCTCCTGGCGTTCCCGCAACCTCTCCCACCCGCCCATGAAGGCCGGCAAAGCCACCCCGTTGCCGTTTCCTTTACCACATGGCCGCACCCGCGTTTTTCGCCCCCAAGGGAAAAGGATCAGAGGTGCCATATTCCCCGTAAAGGACGAGGCGCGCGGGTTGCGCGGTGAGGTTTTACGGGAACGGAAAGGCGCCGAGCGCCCCTTCTTCCCTGCCGTGGCCTTTTAAATGCCCAACATCTCGCGCAGCAATACCGCCTGGCGGCGGGAAACCGGCACCCGGCTCTCCTTCTCGTCCGTGAGGGTCACGATGAGGGAGTTGCGGGAGAGGCGCACGATCTGGTTGACCTTCTTGAGATTGACGATGAAGCTACGGTGGGTGCGGAAAAAGGAGCGGCGGTCCAGCATCTTCTCCAGCTCGGCCAGGCTGTAGGTGGTGAGATAGGACTCGTTGTAGGTGTGCAGGTTGGCGTACTCCAGCTTGGTGTCGATGTAATAGATGTCCTCCATGGGGATGAGCTTGATGGTGTCGCCTTTCTGCACCGGCACTTGTTCCAGGCGCGGTATCTCCCTTTCCGCCTCGCGCGCGGTCTTACGCGCCCTGCCCACGCGGTCAAGCACCACCTTGACCCTGGCCGCCAGCTCCAGGGGGCTGAAGGGCTTGGGGACGTAGTCGTCCGCTCCGCCGCGCAGGCCGATGACCTTCGATTGCTCGTCGTCGATGGCCGTGAGCATGATGACCGGGATATCCCTGGTGGCGTCGTCCGCCTTCAGGCGCATGAGTACCTGCCACCCGTCCACCTTGGGCATCATCACGTCCAGGATCACGAGGTCGGGATCGATTTCC
>MU158545.1:0-6130 GCA_015711875.1 Candidatus Solincola jinzensis
GCAGATGGTGCGCACGCTCTCGAAGGTCAGCCACCATTCTATCTGGTGGATTATCCTCTGCATGGGTCCCGGAAGGTGACCCTGATGGCGGCCGTACTCGGTGGCGTGGATGGTGGCCACGAGGGGGATGCGGTAGGCGTGTTTGAGGGCGATGGCGGCGTGAGCTACCAGCCAATCGTGGGCGTGGAGAACGTGCACCTTGCCGATCCTGTCGTTGATGATGGGCACCGCCCTCTCCATGAGGGCCATGTTGAACTGGAGGGTCCAGGGTACCCATTCCTCCTGGGGGATCTCGGGGGGGTAAAGGGGGACGCGGTGGATGTGTACGTCGTCCGCGCGCTCGTAATCGGGGGCGCCCGGCGCGTCTTTGGTGACCACATGGACGTTGATCCCTATGCGGGCAAGGTTCACCGCCAGTTGGTGCACATGCGTTCCCAGCCCCCCGATGATCCTGGGAGGGTATTCCCAGGATAAGATCAGTGCGTTCAAATCTCTCCCCGTTCTCGCGCTCTCGGGTTTACCGGCGCATCGATTGGGTGTTTCCGGCCAAACCCCTCTGGACCATCGAGCACATCGCTTTCAAGCGTAAGTATTTTAATAAAACGCCTGGCATATGGCAATATATAGGGCGTATCACTCAAAGCCAGGGTTCGAGGGTCAGCCAGGGGAAGGGATTGTCCGTGTTCTCGAGTTCGGCCAGGACATCCTCGTCCACGCGCCCGGAAACGGCCATCTCCAGCAGTCGCTCGAAGCGGGCGCGGTGGGATAAGGCGCGATCGCGGGCATAGGCGGCCGCCTGGTCGCGCGCGATCATGAAGGGCCAGTCGCTCGCCTGCAGGATAAGCAGTTCACGGGCGGCCTGCAGGAGGGCCCTTTTCCGCCCTGTGTCCCCGCGTGCTTCAACCGGCATGTAAGTAAGAGCGTCCGCGAACTCCATCTCCGAGAGGTGTACGCATTCCAGCACCTCGCTGGTCTCCCGGTTCACCCAGGTGGAGAAGGTGCCGTCCACGTTCCATGCCGTCATATCCACATGGAAGGGGCGCGGCCGCGACAGGCGCGCCTCGCGGGCCACCGCTCCTGGCAGCTCCATCTCCTCTCCCAGCGACGAGAGGACCTGGCGCAGCCACAATGTACCCTCCAGCCACCAGTGGCCCATGAGCTCGGTGTCGTAGGCGGCGAGGAGCAGGGCAGGCCCGCGCCCAGAGCCTCCTTCGCTGGCGATCTCCGCGCCGCGGCGGCGCATGCTCTCCACGAAATGGCTCGCGTCCTCCAGCGCCTGCGCCGCGGCCTTTTCGGGGTGGTAAACGTCCTTTTCGTCCAGGGGGGTCGAGGGAGAGGTTATGCGCCAGTACTGGAACCCAAAGCCGTCGTAGTCGCGTTTGGCGTACTCCCGGTAATCTCCGCCCGCGGGGTAGCCGTGTTCCGTCCACACCAGCTCATGCGCAACCGGATCGCGGAACAGAGCCAGCAGCGGGGTGTCCCCGAGCAGCCGCGGCTCCCAGGTGGGGCTTTCTCCGCCCTCCACGGTCAGGGCGGTATGGTCCAGCACCACGTACGATAAGGGAGGGGAGAAATCCCTGAGCAGCCCGTCCAGGCCGGGAGCGTAGGCGCATTCCGGGAGCCAGAAGCCCTCCGGTTCCCTTGCGAGCACGCGCCGGTAGGACTCCAGGCCCAGGGATATCTGGGCTCTGCGCATGGAGTTGTCGCTGAGGGCGGGGAGCAGGGCATGGGTGGCGGCGCTGGCGAGCACCTCCAGCCGTCCCGCCTCCACGCCTGCCATGAGGATCTCCGCCATCCTGCCCCTGAACCTTTTCCGGAACGCGCCCAGGAGGCGCGCGTAATGCTCGGCGCAGCGGCGCGCCAGCTCCCCGCGCTGGGCGTCTCCCAACCCGCGCATGCGCTCCACCTCCCTGCGCGCCTGCCGCTCCTTGTTCTCAAGGTACGCGACCAGGCGGTCCTGGAGATAGGGGTCGTCCAGCTGCTCCCAGAGGATGGGCGTGAGGGTGAGGGCCAGCTTTCCGGGCAGCTCGCCTGCGGCGAGGTCCTCCACTATTTTCCACACCGGAAGATAGCATTCCGCCCACGCTTCCAGTATCCACTCCTCGCCCACGGGCCAGTCCCCGTTTCTGCGCACGTAGGGCATATGGGTGTGCAGGAGAAGCGCGACCTTTATCGTCAAGTCAGCTCACCCCGCCCGACTCGTTACCGGGCGCTTTTCTTCCCAGGGCCAGGAAGTCAAGCGCTTTTTCCAGGGGCGCCGTGCGCACGCGGAAATCTCGCTGGCTTATGGAGGGGATGAAGACCGGGCGGTAGAACACCTTCTCCAGCCTGGGGGGCATATGCAGGCAGAACTGGGAGAAGTCGCGCCCTGACAGGAGGTCGTGCAGGCGCAGCTTGCGGGCGTGGAAGATCCCGTACACCCTGACTTCGGGGAAGAAGGAGCGCATAAAGGCGAGGAATTCCCTCGCGTCGTATTCGATGATATGGAAGGGATTGACGGGTTTGTCCGATCCCGGTGAGATGATCAGGCGGTTGGGAGTGCTGAGGGCGCAGGTGCCTTCGGGGGACAGCACCCTGGCCGCCTCGCGCATGAAACGCTCGGGTTCGTGCAGGTGTTCGATGACCTGCAGGGAACATACGAGGTCAAAGGAGCCGTCCTCGAAAGGAAGGGAATAGATATCGCCGTAGTGGAAGCGTAGGTTGGGGCGCTGATAGGTGCTCCGAGCGTGGTAGATCGCCTCTGGGGCGAGATCCACCCCCACCGCCTCGAGGGCGCGGGAGGCGAGGAGGTCGGTCCCGTAGCCCTCGCCGCTCCCGAGGTCCAGAACCCGTTTCCCCTCCGCGAGGGGCAACAGGTAACGGTATGCGACGAGGTGGCGCTGGAACCAGTAATTCTCCTCTTTGACCCCGGGAAGGGTCCTCTCTCCCGTGAGGATCAGGGGAGGGTAATGATCGGCGGGAAGGTCGGAGGTGTCAACGCTTTCTTTCATTTCCCCTTGCCTCTGTTTCGATCTCTTCTTGCCGCTTGCTCAAGACCCCGCGCCGGTCGGGTAGCATCCCGCTGCCGCTCGTCCCGGGGTGGGAGGTATGCCACTCAGCGATGGGATTCGAGGCCGCCTTCAACCGCTCCCATGCCGGTGACCGCCACAGGGCGGCATGCCCCCTCACGCCTCCGCGCCTGGCGCTTACTTCACGAGCTCGAGGACTTTCTTGAACTCCTCTCCGTCCGCGCGGCAGGTCACCTCGTAGATGAACGCCTCCGAGGTGGTCACCTGGGCCCCGGCCTGTCGCAGGCGCTCCAGGGCTATCTCGTGGTCATAGCGCTTGCGCGTGCCGGTGGCGTCCGCTACCACATGTACCTGGTACCCGCGCTGCAGGGCGTCCATGACCGTCTGGCTTACGCAGATATGGGTCTCGATCCCCGCCACCACCAGCCGCTTCCTGCCCGTTGATATGAGCGCCTCCTCGAATTCGGGTACCCCGAAACAGCTGAAAACACGCTTGATGACCGGGTTGTATTCGGACAACGCGCCTTTGACCTCTTCCACGGTATATCCCAGCCCCTGCGGGTAGTGTTCGGTGAGCACCACGGGCAGCTGGAAGACGGCGGAAAACCTTATCAGGCGCACCGTGGCCTCCACCACTTCCTCACGGTTGTGTATCATCCTCACCAGCTTTTCCTGGGGGTCTATGACCACCAGCACGCTGTCGTCCGCGTTGGCCAGAGCGTGATGTCTCTGCATCTCCCCTCCTTTAAAGCACCGTCAGTCCTTTTGCCTCTCCGGCCCCTCGAGGTACTCGTCCACCAGCCGGGAGACATGTATGGCTGAGTTAAAGGCGGTATCCCCCCCCGTCCCCTCCGCACGCGTGGTGTCGCCGCAGAGGAAGAAATTGTCGAGGGAGGGGATGGTGAAGTCGGGCCTGTCCTCCCTGGTCTGACCGGGGCGCGGCAGAAAGCCGTCCACCATGGACAGGCGCATGGGACGCTCCCAGTCCACCGCCTCCCAGATACCCGGGAACATGCGGGCCAGGAGCGGCAGGGGGTAGTACCAGGAGAGAAGCTGTTTTCCCTCGGGAGCCATGGCGGGGTCGATGTTGGAGGTGAACTGGCCCATGGTCACGGGCTCGGAGGTCACCAGGAGCCCGTCCTTGTCGCTCACCCTCTCCTTGAGCCCTATATCCAGCGAAATGCCCGCGGTGGGGACGAGCTCGCGCGCCGCTTTCACGAACTTTATCGGCAGGTCCTTGCCTCCGAAAAGGTCGGGCACCTCCTGCACGGGTATGGCCGATACCACCGCGCGTGAGGTATAGACCGCCGCGTCCGTTTTCACCTGGCTCACGACACCTTTCTTTAGCATCAGGCGATTGACCTTGGAGGAGGTCATGATCTGGCCGTTTTTCTCCAGCTCCTCGCGCAGGCCCTCGATGATGCTGCGTGTGCCTCCTTTCGGGTACCCCACCTTCACCTTGGCCCGCAGGGCCTTTTTCAGGAAGGCGGCGAATTCCCCCGCCGAGGAATGTCTGAGGTCGGGGGCGATGATGCCGATGCCCGAGAGGACGCGCATGAGCTCGAGCGTCTCCGGGGACCTGCAACCCGAGGTGAGCTCCTCCATGGATAGCTGGTATTTCCTCTCGGGCTTGCCGGCGACCAGCTTGACCAGGTAGCGCGCGGCGGAGAGCTTTGCGGAGAAGGGCAGGATGGGCGACTTGAATATCTTGCCCACGTTGTTGGGCAGGGGATGGAACCCCCCTTCCCGCCACAGCTCGGGCTCCCCGGGCGAGATGAACTGCAGCTCGCGCCCGATGCGCCGGAAAACCGCCGCCGCCGCACCCTCCGCGGCGAAGCGGTTGGCGTGAAGGCCGTATTCCACCGTGTAGCCGTCCCTTTCCTGGTATCCCGCCCTTCCCCCGATGCTGCGGGATTTTTCCAGCAGAAGGACCCGGTAGCCCTTGTGCGACAGCAAGGCGCCCACCGAGAGGCCGGCGTACCCGCCGCCGATGACGATGACGTCGTAATCCATCTCCGCCCCCTTGTTCATTTCCTGGACCTCGTGTCTTGAACGCGCGAACGACAGCAGGCTTCCCCGCTCCCGCGTTCGAGGACTATTAAACCATAAGGTCCATCCGCGAGGAACGTCGCAGGCGGGAAGGATGAAAAAGCTTGAAACCCCCATAGGAGCCTCACACACGCTTTCGCGCACCCGGCGTTTCACGAAAGGGATGGAGCTAGTAGCGGTTATCCCTTATTTCCGCGTTGCCAGGGAAGAGATCCCCCTGCCCTCCCGGTCTTCGCAGCTTTCCCCGATGCCAAGCTCACATACGCCGGCTCTTTTCCTGCAGGCATGTCCATGGGACGATGGTGGTAAGGTATTTACGGGGAAGAGTCGGTGATCAGGGCGTGGCCGAAGCCGGATAACTTAGATCGCGGGGGCCCGGATCCCTGCGAAGATAAGCGTGGGGAGCGGGGAGCGAGGCGAAAAGGGACTATAAGCGCGAACAGGAGAAGAGAGGTCGGGTGATGAACGGGCATGGTCCGTTGGGTTATGGATGTGGCGCCATCCGGAAGCGCGATTCATAGCGAGGGGTCATAGCCCTTTTCGCATCTGGAAGCCGCCTTCTGGAAAGGCGGAAGGACCTTGACATGGCTTAGCGAAAGGAGCGAGATGCGCGGGGAAAGAGTATATTTCTACGCCGAGAGCCTGGAGCCTATAAGGCTGGAGGGTATCCTGGAGTTGCCGCAACGGGCGTCGCGCCCTCCCGCCTGCATATTATGTCACCCCCATCCCATAGGGGGCGGTTCGATGCACGTTCCCCTTTTGGAGGAGATGTCCGAGGCCCTGGTGAAGCGAGGCTGGGCCTGCCTGCGCTTCAACTTCCGCGGTGTGGGACGCAGTGGAGGCGTGTCCAGTGGCGGCATCCGGGAGGTCGAGGACATCGAGGGGGCGTGGGCCTGGTTGCGCGAGCGGGATGATATCGACGCGGATGACATATCCGTGGCTGGATGGTCCTTCGGGGCATGGGTGGGTCTGCGCTGGGCGGTAAGGGGAGGTCGCTGCCGCAGGATCGCGCTGGTGAGCCCGCCCATGGTCGGGTTCGACTTTTTCGCCTTCCTGGAAGAAGAGGGCGTGGA
>MU158545.1:6140-7048 GCA_015711875.1 Candidatus Solincola jinzensis
TTGTCTGGTGGTTGCGGGGGAGCAAGACCAGTTCGCGGACAGGGAAAAGCTGGATAGACTGGCGTCCAGGCTGGGGGCCGAACTGCGCCTGCTTCCGGGAGCGGATCACTTCCTGTTCGCGCGCGAGCGCGAGGTGGCCGAGATAGTGGCGGAGCGATGGGAAAAGAGCTGACGACCGCCCATGTCGCCCACGACCGTAAAGGCGATTCTACCTGCGAAAACATAACAAGTCCCGGATTAAATCGCGTTTGCAATAAACGGGGTGAGCGGATATAATACTTTGGGCGCTCCGGAAGGAGCATGAGCGCCGACCACGCGCGATGAGGACTTCACCGGGGACTCAGGGGCTTGCGGGAGCAAGCCTTGAGCCTTCGGTTTAATATATGTCAAAAATCGGCCGTAAGGCTATGAAACGCGGTGAAAGGAGACGCCCGAAAACCGTTACCAAAGGAAAAGGAAAGGAGTTGCAGCATGGTTCCGAGCGACCTGGAAATCGCGCAAGCGGCGGAGCTCCTGCCCATCGTCGAGATCGCCAAGAAGATGGGTCTGGAGGAAGACGAGATCGATCTCTATGGCAAATACAAGGCCAAGATCGATTTTGAACGCTTCCTGGAGAGGGTCAAGGATAAGCCCAACGGCAAGTACATCGACGTCACCGCAATCACCCCCACCCCCCTGGGCGAGGGCAAGACGGTGACCTCCATCGGCCTCACCGAATCCCTGGCCAAGATAGGTAAGAATGTGGTGCTCACCCTCAGGGAGCCCTCACTGGGCCCGGTCTTCGGCATCAAGGGCGGCGCGGCGGGAGGCGGTTATTCCCAGGTGGTGCCCATGGAGGACCTCAACCTCCACTTCACCGGCGACATCCACGCCGTGGGAGCGGCCAACAACCTCCTGGCCGCCATGAT
>JACVJG010000147.1 GCA_015711875.1 Candidatus Solincola jinzensis
TGCGGGAGTTCACGCCCAGCTTGCGGAAGATACTGGAAACCGCTTTTTCCACCGTCTTGGGCGAGACGAAAAGACTTCTCCCGATCTCCTTGTTGCTCATGCCCTCGCTCATCAGCTCCAGCACCTCATATTCCCGGGAGGTCAGCGCGTCCAGGGGAGAAGGCCCCGCCTGCCTGCGGCCTTCCTCCTTGAAAGAGGAGACGATCATCTCCAGGACCTGGGGGCTGAAGACCTTCTCTCCGTTGTGGGCCTTGCGGATGGCGTTCACGAGCTCGGCCCCGGCGACCTTCTTCAACAGGTAACCGTCCGCACCCACTTGCAGGGACCGGTTTACGTATTCGTAATCCTCGTACATGGAGAGCATGATGACCTTCAGGAGCGGGTGGCTTTCCTTGAGGCGGCGGCAGACCTCGACGCCGGACATGTCCGATAGCTTGATGTCCAGCACCACCACGTCGGGTAGCAGCGTCCCAGCTTTATCCAGCGCCGACACGCCGTCCTCCGCCTCCCCCACCACCGCGATATCCCCCTGCTTCTCGATAAGGGACGCCAGGCCCTCGCGGAGGATGGCGTGGTCATCCACCAGGAGCACGCGTATCTTTCCCGTCAACCTCTCCATCAAGAAACCTCCGCCCTCGCGGTCTTCGTGCCGCAATCTGCCTCTATGGGACTTTGCCGGAAACCCCTTTATCCCATGGGAACGCTTACGATGAACCTGGAACCTCCGCCCTCACGGTGTTCGTGCCACAATCTGCCACCGTGCGCCTCGGCTATCTGACGGCCGACGAAGAGGCCGATACCCAATCCCGGAGAAGAATGATGCAAGGTGTCATCGACCTGGAAGAAGCGCTCGAACACCTTTTCCCTCAGGTGCTCGGGGATGCCTCTCCCGCGGTCGAGCACCGTGAACGTGAGGTTGCCGCCGTTGGCGGCCACCTCCAGCTCGACAACGGTTTCGGGAGGTGAATACTTGGTGGCGTTGTCCAGGAGGATGACCAACAGGCGCCGGAACCGCTCGTAATCGGCCAGGATATACGCCGCCTGCGGGTATATCCGCAGAGAATAGCTCCTTTCCGGGTGCAAAGCCCCCATCTCTTCGACGACGCCGCGGACAAGCGGCTCCACGGCGACCCGTTCCTTTTCAAGCGCGAACATGTCCCGCTCGATGCGCGAAATATCGAGTAGCTGGTCCACTATGCTCATCAACCTGTCGGTGCCGGAATCGATGGCCTCGACCGCCTCCTCGATGAGAGATGGATCATGGGCGACGGCACGCCTCTTCAAAAGCGTGGCGTACCCCTTGAGCAGCGTCGCGGGGTGGCGCAGCTCGTGCGAGGCGATGTCCAGGAAACCCTTTAGCTGGTTGTCCCTGTCCTTTATTTCCCCCGCAAGTCTTTCCATGTTCTGCAAGGCTCTCGCGAGGGATAATCTTGCATAGCTGAGGGAGGAGATGATGGAGGCCAGCCTGGCATGGAAGGACAGGATCCTCTCTATCTCGTCACGGCTGAACCGGGGGACACGCTCGAGGGCTCTCAGATATTGGTCGACGTCGAAACCGTGTCTCATAGCCTGTTCTCGAAAGGCGTCTATGTCCACTGCCTCATCGTGGAAGAGGAACTGGCCCAGGTAGATGTTACCTATATGGTGGTTTCCTATCAGTATGGGCGCGGCGGCATCCCACAGGTTGTTCCTGCACTTGTGAAGCTTGCAGGAACCCGCTTTCACATCCGAGGAAAGCTCCAGGTCGCTCTCGATGCAGAGCCTTCTGGTGGCGGGATGGGCGCGATGGAAGAGCATGCATATATCCTGGCCTCCCGCGGCGGCCAGGATCCTGCCCTCGAGGTCGAAGATGCCCATGGCCAGGCCGGAGAAAGAACAGAAATCCTCCATGAGCGGCTGCAAATCCCCCGGATCCATGATATCTCCAAGCTGCAACTCGGAGACGTCGCCCTCGGGCTCGAGTATGGCGTCGAGTTTCCTCCTCGCCTTCTCGCTCAGCTCCTTCAGCTCCAGCTCCCTCTTCTTTTGTTCCGTTATGTCCAGGAGGTTACCGATGACCCGCACCACCCTGCCGTTTTTCTCGACCGCCCTGGCCGTCGTCCTGATCCATTTTTTTCCGCCCATATAGTCGGTGAAATGGAACTCGAGGTCATAGGGGATACCTTGTGTCGCGCAGCGCTCGAAGGCCTCCATGATCACGGGCCGGTCTTCCGGCTCGTAGCACTGCAGGCTGCGCTGTATATGCTCTTCAGAGCCGGGCTCGATGATGCCTGGCTCCAGGCCGTGCAGGCGGTAGAGCTCGTCCGTCCAGTGCATGCGCCGGTTAAGCGCGTCCCATTCCCAGCCCCCCACTCCGGTGATGCGCTGCGCTTCCGCCAGAAGCTCGTTTTTCATGCGCAGGTTCTCCACCATGGAGTTCAACTCGCACAGCGCCCGGATGCGTTGCTCTAGCAGCATGGAAACCGGGTCACCACTCGTCTCCTCGTCCGTAAGATGAAAGAAGGTGTTTCTGATCAATTGTCCGTTTACCAGGATCAAGGGATGTATGGTGATCGTGTCCAGCAGGAAAGAGGGCTTGAAAAGCCGTGAGTCGTACATGCATAGGCCCACACACGGCTTGCGCTCGAACAGCCTCTTTACCCTGGCCTCATATCGGAGCATCTCCTCGAGATCGCTCTCGCAATCGAGAGCGAAGCGCGCCTCGCCCGCGACCCAGAGAGAGGAATATCCCGCGTCGAGGGCGCTGTCGATCTCATGCCCCAGAAGGTCAAGCGTGGCGTCCGTGGCGAAGACGCCGTTTTTCCTGTAAGCGTTGTCGATCGATTCCACGATGACCTGCCCCTTGTCAACGAGTCCGGTCATCTGCGGCGTCAAGCTGCCTAACGAGGCCCTTAAACCGTCCGTTTCCTCCCGGGAAACAAAACACGCCACTTTCGCCCACGCCGCAAGGCCAGCCCGAGCGAAATCCAGTATGGCTTGATCGCGCTCCCTTTTGTCGTTATAGAGAAAGCAGATATGATCTCCATTGGAGATGTCTTTTACCCAGACCAATCACGTCACCTCGAGCTTTCTTCCTCCACCTCGCTTGCGGATGCGACGCCACGAGTAAAAACCACGGCGCTAAAGCGCTTTCGCTTGTGCCACAATATCGATTATCCCCTTATCCAGCCATTTTATTGCCTGAGTACGTATTGCCTGAGTACGGTGTCGCGCCCCACGCGAGGCAAAATCGTGCGCCGTGCGTTCCGGGTTCAAGAAGGCAAGCGCACCACCACCGTGACGCCCCTTTCGCAGGGGGGAAACTCGAGGGTGGCCCCTATGCGCTCGGCCCGCTCGCGCATGTTCACCATGCCGAGGTGGATGTCGCTGCCCGACGACGCATCCATGACCGTGGGGCTTCTTTCCGTGCTCGTCTTTCCGGCTCTCTTCACGGTCGAGGTCGTGCGCCGAGGCGTCTTTCGCGCCCCGGTCATTTTTGCGGGCTTTCCTCTCTCCGTTTTGGCGTCTTCGCTCCATGAGACGACGTTTTCCCTTGCGAGCCTGCCCCGGCCCTCCGCGCCTTGCGGTGCCACCTCCTTGCCGCGTGCCGCGCTTTGCCCGTGGGCATGAAGACCATCCCTCGCTTTTCCATGGCTGGCGGAAGACGGTTTTTCTCGCGACTGCCTGCCTTTGTGATCTTTCGCTGAAGAAGCTGCCGGCAGAGCTGAGAGGGTATTGTCTTTGGCCCGCAGCGCCTCTTCCTCACGCACGGCCTCCGCGAACCCGCGTCCGTCGTCGCTGATGACCATCTCGAGACCCTTCTCGTCACACCTCAGCTCCACCCGGGCCCTGCGGGCGCCGGAGTGTTTTACCACGTTGTTGAGGGCTTCCTGGGCGATGCGGTAGAGGTTTATCTTCACGTCGCCGGAAAGCCTTCCTTCCTCCCCCTCCGTCAGCAGCGAGAACTCTATGGGGTGGTCGGCGTTCATCCTGCGCACCAGGTTGCGCAAGGCCTCGCTGAGCCCAAGGTCATCGAGGACGGGCGGGTGGAGCGAGGCCGAGAGGTCGTGAACCTGCTTGAGCACCTGCGATATGGAGGAAGAAGCGGACTCGATATGCGCGCGCACCGCGTCCGGCACGCCTTCCTCACCGAGGGCGAGCTCGAGGTTGAGCAGGGCGTTGCTGAGGTTCTGCCCCGTGTCGTCGTGGAGGTCCCGCGCCACCGCGGACCTCTCCCTCTCCTGTATCTCCAGGATGGACTGGAAAAGGGCTTTGAGTTCCAGGTTGGTCCGCCGCAGCTCACGCGTCAGTTGCGCGTTCTCCTCCATCTGGCGTGAGAGCAGGTATTGCTTGAAGCTCATCTCCGTCACCACCTGGGCGATGGCGTTGACCACCGAGAGGAGGAACTCCACCTCCTCGATATTAACGTTCCTGGCCTGCCGCAAGGCGGAGAGAAGAGGCTCGGGATCGACCCCCAGTTCCTCCGCCAGCCTGCGGTACCTCTCCGGGTCCGGGGGCTCCATAAGGGAGGCGTCGCCGCTGATCATGCCCACTATCTCCCCGCCGAGGATGAGCGGAGCGTCGAAGCACATGAAGCCCGCGTGGCATACGCGCACCCTGGGCCGCAAGGTCTTTCTCAGCTCCGCCAGCGCGCCGATGGCCGAATCGTAGCAGCGCATCACGCCCTCGAGGGAATCGATGATCAGCTTGCAATGCTCCCCGCCCGTCGCGCTCACCACCACCGGCATGCTGTTCATGTCCAGCACCCACAGCCTCACCCCCGTGATGCGGGCCAGCTCGTCCACCAGCTCCTGGAGGTACTTGACGTCCAGGATCTCGGAAAAGGCTATGTCCCGGAGCTGAAGGCCTCCTATGAGCTCCTCGTATTCCTGAGGTGGGGCGAGGATACCGATCTCCTCCAGAAAGTAGCCGACGCCGAGGGACCAGAGGTCTATAAAGGGCCTGAGCATGTCGAGCTTGAGTTTTCCCTCGCGCACCAGGGACATGAAAAGAAAGCCGAAATGCCTGGCGTCCTTGACCTCGCGGAAGGCCTCCAGGTCGCGGGGATCCATGAAATGGAGCTCGAAGAGGGGCGGCGTTTCGGTCTCTTCACTATAAACGAAACGACCCGCGGTTTTCTCCACAGCGACGGAGCCCCCGGGCGCACGCACCTTCAGCACCGCGCCTTCACCCAGCGGCGCGATGGCGGCTTTTATGGGGCTGTCATCGGAGGTGAACAGCTCCACGAGCTCGAACAGCAGCTCCTGCACGGACTCCATAAGACGATTATAGCTTTATGGCCGTTAAAACGGGTCTCTATGGACAAGTTCGTCTGTTCCTGCAAGGACATCATCAAAAGATCATGGCTTTATGGGGTATGCCGCGGATATGGGGACCGTCCCCAGGGTCAGGCTGACAGCGATAACCAGTCCTTTTCCCGGTGGGGATCCGTGTGTCTCGTGAGGGAGAGAACGGGGTACGGGGTGGCGGGGTGACTCCGGATTGGCAACATATGGTACTGGGAAGGCGTGTTCCCGAAGTGCTTATGATGTTCGTGTGGCGACCGGTACGCTGCCTGCTCCCGATCGTCCATTCGCGCTATGGCCTCGGCGCGTCGCGAGCGGTATGGGGAGGCCGCCCGTTGCAGGCAACAAGCCGGAATCCTCCCAGGCTCCTTCGGCCCCGGTACCCCGAAAACGGACTGGGCCTTGACCCCGCTATGCGGCTCCTCTGCGTGATCAGGTGAGGCGGCGGTATTCCTCGTAGAGCTGGGCGCGCATGCGGGCGTGATCGAGCTGCCGCTCCACTTTGCGGCGGGCGCGGCGCGTGTAGTTCTCCACCGCCTGGGGCGCCTGGAGGTAAAAGGAGATGGCGTCGGCGAGGGCTGAGGGGTCGCGGTCCTCCACCAGGATGCCGTCGCGGCCGTCCTCGACGATCTCGCGCGGCCCGCGCACGTTGCAGGCTATCACCGGGACCCCGCAGGCCATGGCCTCGATGATGGTCACCCCGAAGCCCTCGCGGGAAGAGGGCAGGACATAGATGTCGAACATGCGGTAGAAGCGCTCCGGGTCGGAGCGGTAACCGGTGAAGAGGAGGCGTTCCGGAAGCCCTTTACCCCTTCCCCCGACCTCCTCGCCGCCGCTCCGGGCGAGGCCGCCGTCGCCCGCCGCCTTTTCTCGAGACGCGCCGTTTTCGCCTCGCGCGGTTCCCGCCCTTTCTTTGTCGCGCTCGCGCGAGCCCCCTTCGGTAGGCCGTTCCCGCTCGCGCTTAAGCCCGCCCACGCCCGCGAGGGTTTCACCGTGCGAACCCCTGGGGCTAGACCTGCACTTTTCGCGCGAGGGCTTCTCCCCGCCGGAGACGCCCGTTTCACCGGGCATATATCCCGCGTGTGGCGAGCATCGGGCGGCGTGTTCCTTCAGGCGCTGCGGTTCCCGCGGCTCCAGGGAATGGTCTCCCACCAACACCAAATAGAGTTCAGGGCAATCGGGAAGCAGGCGGGCGGCCGCCTCCACCAGCGTGTCCAGGTTCTTCTCCCTCCTTATCTCCCCGATGTATCCCACGACGACGGCCCTGGCGGGGATGCCCAGTTCCTCCCTCAGGCCGTCATCCTCCCCGGGCCGGAAGCGTTCGAGGTCCACGCCGTTGTATATCAGCCTGGCCCTGGTGGGAGCCACCACCCTTTCGGCCGCCGCGAGGGCGAGGTCTTCGGTGTTCACGAAGATGATGAGATGGCAGCGCTTGCCAGCGAAGCGCTCGGCGGCGAGCACCAGGCGCCTTCTCAGCCTGCCGGAGCGGTGGGAGAAGTAAAACCCGTTGCAGGTGTGGATGACGGCGCGCACCCCTAGTTTCCAGGCGGCCACCCGGCCCAGCACGCCGTCCTTGGGGTTATGGGTGTGCACGATATCGTAGCCGCCCTCCCTGATCAGGGACTTGAGGCGGCGGTAGGCCTTGAGGTCGGAGATGGGGGTCATGTCACGGGTTATGGGCACGTCGTGGACCTTTAGGCCCGCGCCCTCCAGCTTCTCGGCGAAGGAGGTGACCCTGCAGGCCACGTGCA